>CAZCKG010000522.1:0-1524 GCA_964498825.1 uncultured Methanosarcinales archaeon | reverse complement strand
AATTAAAAAGAAAAAGAGATTTAGAAATTCTTGGAAATATACTCAACCATAGACTCAAAAAGCCGCATACCGTCATCTGAGCCAAGAATTGATTCTGAAGCCCTTTCAGGATGAGGCATGAGCCCAAGAATGTTTTTCGAAGCGTTTACTACTCCTGCGATGTTTTCCAGCGAGCCGTTGGGATTAGCTTCATCAGTCACTTTTCCATTTTCATCCACATAACGGAAAACTACCTGGTTGTTTTCGTCAAGTTCTGCCAGATCTTCCTCTTCAGCATAGAACTTTCCTTCCATGTGGGCAATGGGCATCCTGATAACTTCGCCTTTTTTGAATTTTGAGGTAAAAGGCGTATCTGTTGTCTCTACTCTAAGGTTTGTCCAGTGGCATCTAAATTTCGGATACTCGTTGGTTGTAAGGGCTCCTTCAAGAAGCCGGGCTTCGGTGAGAATCTGAAAACCATTGCAAATTCCAAGGACTGGCTTTCCTTCGGCTGCAAGTTTTTTTACTGAATCCATAATCGGAGTGCGAGCTGCAATTGCCCCTGCTCTAAGGTAGTCTCCGTAGGAAAATCCTCCCGGGACAACAACTCCGTCAAAACCTGTCAGATCTTCCTGTTTGTACCAGACAGTTTCGGCGTCAACGCCCACGACATCTTTAAGGACATGGAGGACGTCCAGATCGCAGTTTGAGCCTCCGAACTGAATAATGGCAATCTTCATTTTTTTCCCTCAATTTCAGCATTCAAAGCTTTTAGCTTTTCTGACGTTTCAATCCCTCTTCCACGGGAAAATTCTCAGTTAAGTTCCGTAAGTTTTATTGTGTAGTTGTGGACTATCGGGTTTGCGATAAGCTTCTGGCACATCTCATCAACTTTTTTCTCTGCAATCTCTGCAGACTCAGCTTCAAGTATGATTTCATACAGTTTTGCTGTTTTTACGCTGCTGACCTCATAGCCAAGATGCCCCAGGGCTCTTTTTGCGGTAGTGCCTTCAGGGTCAAGAATGCCTGCTTTCTGCTCAATTCTAACTGTTGCCTGGTACTGCATTTTTAAAAGCCTCAATTTTGAATTTTTAGATTAATCTTACATCTCCTGTATTTCAGTAATCCGGATGCAGATTAAGAATATTAAAAGTAAATAATTAACAGTCAGCACCATAATAATTATAGATGCTTAAAAACGTTGCGTATATTTAGAAATGAGGAAGACAGATAAAAAGTTTCCTTAAAAAAGAATCATTGCAGTTTTCACAATTAGCTGGGCATGGTTTTCCTGCTCTGATGCCAGTACCCGTATATCAAAAACTTCACTATTATAAAAATACATACTGATTTAGAAAGTTTTAAATGTATTTAACACATAATTATAAATGGGATATAATTGTGAATTCAAAGGAACAGATAGACCAGAAACGGATTCAGGAAGATCTTGAATAGGATCTGCACCTTACCAGACAGCTTGTCCTCTGCAAACACGGAGTCCTGCGAGGAATCAACTGCTGTAGCAGCTACAGGCCTGAAAACAAT
>CAZCKG010000521.1:0-1531 GCA_964498825.1 uncultured Methanosarcinales archaeon | reverse complement strand
TTAATAATATATTTTTGACAGTCTGCACCTTAACTACATCCTGTTTTTGAAGGCTTCCTTTTGCTAAAAAGCGATAAGTTTTTATGTTTATCTGATTAATGCGTTATGACTAAACTTATCGGTATTCTATGGAAGTTTCAAAACGCTCTATCCAATTTCCAGATACATATCGAGCAACAAAAAGGAGTGTGAAGAAATATGCCAGCATTAGTTAATGCAGATGAATGTTCAGGATGTGGAACCTGTGTCGATGAATGCCCCTCTGAAGCAATTACCCTTGATGAAGAAAAGGGACTTGCAGTGGTCGACCAGGATGAATGTGTAGAGTGCGGTGCATGTGAAGAAGCATGCCCGAATCAGGCAATCAAGGTACAAGAGTAAAACGGCAATTAATATGGAATAATCTTTTTATTCCATTTTTCTTTTTCCTTTTTACAAAACATTTCTTATCTCTCCGGAGGTAGCTTTTTAGATGGTAGCAGTTAAAGCGGGTATTTTAGGCGCCACAGGCGCTGTCGGGCAAAGATTTGTAGAAGCATTGGCAAACCATCCATGGTTTGAGATAACAGCCCTTGCAGCATCAGAAAGGAGCGCCGGCAAAACATACAAAGAAGCGGCAGGCTGGCGATTAGATACAGCAATGCCGGAAAGTGTTGAAAATATAGAAGTTGTTCCAGTAGACCCAAGTGCCGTTGATGCGGACGTGGTCTTTTCGGCCCTTCCTGCAGATCTTGCCGTTACAGTGGAGCCTGCTTTTGCAAAAGCCGGGTTTGCAGTGGCAAGTAATGCTTCATCCTACAGGATGGAAAAGGATATCCCTCTGGTAATTCCTGAGGTAAATCCCGAACATCTCGGACTCCTTGATGTTCAGCAGGATACACGGGGCTGGGACGGGTATATCATCACAAACCCAAACTGCTCCACAATTGTCATGACCATTACATTAAAGCCTCTTATGCAGTTCGGACTCGAAACCGTGCAGGTAGCCACAATGCAGGCTATTTCCGGAGCGGGGTTTTCTGGAGTTCCTGCTATGGCAATATATGACAATATCATTCCTTACATCGGAAGCGAAGAGAAAAAAATGGAAACGGAGACTCTAAAACTCCTTGGAGAATTTAACGGCTCTGAAATCGTGCCTGCAGACGTGAAGGTAAGTGCATCCTGTCACAGAGTCCCTGTAGTCGACGGGCACACAGAAGCTATCTGGGCTGGAATGAGAGACATGCCAACTCCGGAAGAAGTAAGGGAAGCTTTCCTCAAATTTGATCCTAAATTGGGAGAACTTCCTTCCGAACCTAAAAAATCCCTGATAGTCAGAGACGAAGTCGACAGACCTCAGCCACGCCTTGATCGCAATATGGGAAAAGGTATGAGCGTCTCAGTGGGCCGCATAAGAGAAGGAATCCGTTACATTGCAATGGGGCACAACACTATCCGCGGAGCCGCAGGAGCAAGTGTCCTGAATGCAGAGCTTCTGCATTCCATGGGTAAACTCTGAATCTTAGATGAATAAAAATGATAGGAATGA
>CAZCKG010000520.1:0-1532 GCA_964498825.1 uncultured Methanosarcinales archaeon | reverse complement strand
ACAAGCTGCAGACCGAGTGTATCTGAATTTTCAAAATTAATTTTTTTGGGAATTCCCACTCCATCATCTGAGACTATAAGAGTATATTTTTTACAATTTTCCGTAAGTTGTTCTTTTTTATTTAGATCATTTCCAGTCTCTTCGCTTAAGAGTTTAATCTGGATTTCTCCAGTTTTCTTGCCTGAGAATGCATACTTAAGAGAATTAGATACCAGTTCATTAACAATCATCCCTAATGGAACCGCAGTATCCATGTCAAAGAAAATATTCTCTTCAAGATCCAGATTTAGGCAAATTTCAGTACTTCCAAATCTGTATGTCTGGAATAGGTTATGAAGAAGTCTCTGCAGATACAGTGAAAAGTTAAGCGCATCATTCCCTCTGCCTTCGTGCAATTCCTCATGGATGAAAGCAATCGACATTATTCTGTCCTGGCTTTCTCTCAAGGCTTCGACAATTTCCGAATCTTTCACAAACTCTCGGTTATTGAACTTTTCAGCCTGAAGATCCAAGAGAGAAGAGATAACCTGCAGGTTATTTTTTATTCTATGATGGATTTCCTTTTTACGGATAACTTCGATGTTTGCCAGGGCTTCTTCAGCTTTTTTACGTTCAGTAATATCCTGAGTAATTCCCTTCACTCGAATAGGGACATTCTGCTCATCAAAAACAACTTCGCTCTTCGCATGAACTATACGTTCTTCCCCATTTGCTAAAATCATCCTATAATCGATACCACCATATGGTTTTCCTTCTAAAAGTGCCTTAATTGCATTAGCCACATAATCTCGATCATCGGGGTGTACATATTCAAAAAGCTCATCGTAAGTTACACCTGGTTCTTGAGGATTACGTCCGTAAATACGATATAGCTCATCAGACCAATGTGCTTTATCAGTTGCAATATCCCATTCCCAGTTTCCAATGTGAGCCATCTTTTGAGCTTCAGAAAGACTTTTTTCATTTTCTTTCAACGAGTTGTAAGCTTTCTCAAGTTCTGCTGTACGCTCTTCAACTAATTTTTCTAAATTTTCATGTGCTTTTTTTAGAGCTTCTTCTGCTTTTTTGCGCTTAGAGATATCTCTAATAATCAGACTCGTATTTATACTGCCATCAGCATCTACAAAGAGTTTGGAGGTGGTATCTCCGACGAAAGTTGACCCATCTTTTCTTCTGTATAGCAGTTCAGCTCTCATCCTACCGGTCAGCTTTCTGTCCTCAAGTGCAGCCGCAAGCTTCTCGTCGTTGATTACTATACCTTCTCTTCCCGCCCTTATAATTTCATCTTCAGTCATACCAAACATTTGACACGCCTGAGGGTTTGCACAGAGAATAGTACCATCGGGCCTTGTCAGCAAAATTCCATCGAGGCTGTTATCATACAGAGAGCGGTAGCGCTCCTCACTTACCTGCAGTGCTTCTTCAGCCTGCTTCCGCTTCTGTTCTGCTTTTTTCCTTTGCAGAACCTGCACCACTGCAGGTGCGATTGCTTCAAGATCCTCCTGCTGTTCGCAGCTATAGCCACTCTCACG
>CAZCKG010000519.1:0-1540 GCA_964498825.1 uncultured Methanosarcinales archaeon | reverse complement strand
AAAAACCTGTTGCAAACTTCACCAGTAATGTCACATCAGGAAAAGCCCCATTAACGGTTGCCTTTACTGATAAAAGCGCAGGCGTACCTGAGAAATGGAAATGGAATTTTGGAGATGGGACAACTTCAAGCCAGCAGAATCCAAAGCATAAGTATTCCAAAGCAGGAAAGTATACAGTGACACTTACAGTAAGCAATGCCGCAGGCAGCAGTACTGTAACCAAGACGAATTTCATAAAAGTAACAACAAATACAAGACCGGGTATACACTCTGAAAATGAATAAACCTTGAATTGAGAACGAAAAAAATTCAAGGCTAAAGAGGAGTGGGGAGTTTTCATAAAGTTCTTCTGGCTAATCAGCTTTGGATATGGACGAGATTTTGTTGGACGAGATTTTGTAACTGAACAAAAAAAGCCGGTTATAATAGGTCTGCGTAGTAAAATCAGTGTTAAAAATAATTAAGCACTTTTACTACGTTCGTTTCAGGAGTTTCCTAGTACTCCCACGAATAGTTTTGAATTTCCTATTCTTTCCTGCACTACTACTCTTTTTTATACCTTTCAGTCATTCTCTTCTACTGTTTTATCCCCAAAGTTATTTCGCTTTTTATTTCTTTTATTACAATTATGTATCAAAAGGTGATCTATTATTCTACTCTAACTTCCAATTGTATCATTTTATACAGTTATTTTACAATACCAAAATGAAATTGGAGTTTACTTAACGTTTAACCTTTCGCGTCGCATGCTGTTCTATTATGTATTGAACTTATAAATAATTTTAAGTCTGCGATGCCGTTTCAGGATCAATAATCTTTCTATTCTGCTTATCAGCTCTTCTGCCTTTCGTAGCTCCTTAACTTTCTTTCGTGTTTCCGGTTTTTCTCCTGCATATTTTGTCAAGAAGCAGAATGTTATTAAGTATCAGAGATCCGCTCCATCCAAGAGGGATTGCCCAGGCAGGGTTGCCCGTGGACTGATCCACCTGCTCCGGGAGAAGTCCCGTACTGGTTGCTCCTGCAAGAGCCCACTTGAGGCATTTAATTCCTTCACTGGTCAGTCTTTTCGCGTTTTCATCAAAGATTTCTTCTTTTCCAGATGAAGTCTCGGGCATGGTGACAAGTACTGTTTTTTCATAAGTGAGTTCAAGGGCAAGGGTAAACATTGCTTCCGAAAGCCAGAGAGTGGTTACTATCCAGGGGTTTCCGTTAATGTAACTGTCATTTTCATACCTTTTGATGCCGTAACCGAGATTGATATTCATTGAGAGCTTTTTCTGAATGTTCTCAATCATAAACTGGATCATATCTCTCTCGATTGGGTCTTTTGGAGAGAGCATTCCAAAAGGAACATAGGTGCCGAGAATGCTTGCATCAATCGTTTTGTCCAGCTTCTCGTTAATTACCCCTTTTGCAAAGTAGCCTTCCTGAAGCCAGAAGCGGTCAATGGTAGCCTGTTTGATGAACTCCGCTCTCTTCTTCCAGCGCCTTGCCATGCCAGCTTCCCCATTTTCTTCAGCCAGGTGGGAAGCACCCATGA
>CAZCKG010000518.1:0-1579 GCA_964498825.1 uncultured Methanosarcinales archaeon | reverse complement strand
GAAATCTATTCGGACCTTGAGAATATTTCCACAATTAATCTTGAAAGAGACGATATGGTTACAATGGCTAACTCTGTAGAGCTCAGAGTACCTTTTCTGGATAAAGAAGTAATAAAAACAGGGCTTGCAATCAGCCCTGAACTTAAAGTCCTGAAAAAAGAAAGCATCTATGTGAGAAAATACATTCTGAGAAAGGCAGCAGAAGGTCTTCTTCCAGAGGACCTTCTCTGGAAGGAAAAAAAAGCAATGCAGTACGGGACAGGAGTCCAAAAAGTACTCGAGAGGCTTGCAAAAGATGCGGGTTTTTCAAAGAAGGAAGGAAAATATCTCGAGAAGTACTTCAAGCAGATTGCTTTAGAAAAGGGATTTGAGTTTATAAATACTGAGATCGAGATCTGAGGATCTGATAATTCTTAGACGGCTGAGAGCTGATAATCTGGGACAGCATTTTCCCTGAGAGCTCAGTATAGACGCAGGTATTAGATTACTCAAATTGAACCTGAAAATAATAGAAATATACTGGGGCGTCCATAATAGCTTACTGTGACTTTTTTCTTACTACTCAGACGAAACTGGAGATGAGGAAACAGGATTATTATCGAAGGTATGGGAACATAATCTATGATCTCTTTCAAGAGCTTGAGAGTTCCTATGTAAAATTCGGCACAAATGAATAAGTATAAAACAGTTTGGCAGCTATATCCCTGCTTAGAAACTATCTTGAAAAATCGTTTAAAGAACTATTTCAGTTGATCAGAATCAATGTTCAGGGGGAACTCCTATAAAAATAGCAATTACCGGAAAAGGCGGCGTTGGAAAGACAACTCTCTCTGGCACTCTTGCCAGACTGCTTGCAAGGGATGGATATGAAGTCCTGGCAATAGATGCAGACCCGGATATGAACCTTGCATCTTCTCTTGGGATTGAAAAACCCCCAAAACCCCTGGCGGATTTTAAAGACCTGATCCAGGAAAGGGCGGGTGCCGAAGGCGGGGCTTTTATTTACAATCCAAAAGTGGACGACATTGCAGGCAAATACGGAGTAATAGGACCTGATGGCGTGAGGATGCTTGTCATGGGTACTGTGGACAAGGGAGGCAGCGGCTGCATGTGCCCGGCTTCTGCTTTCCTGAGAGCTCTTCTCAGACATCTCATGCTTAAGGAAAAGAGTGCAGTGATCCTTGATATGGAAGCAGGGATAGAACATCTCGGAAGAGGTACGACCAGAGGCATGGACCTTATGATAGTAGTTGTAGAGCCAGGGGCAAGATCCCTTGAAACCGCTGAAAGGATCAAGAAACTTTCCTCCGAAATCGGGATAAAGCACCTTGCTGCCGTAATTAATAAAGGCGGTTCCGGAAAAGTGAATGACAGGCTCGAAGAACTAGGTATCCCTGTCCTTGGGGAAATTCCCTTTGACCTCCAGCTAATGCAGGCAGATCTGGAAAAAAGGGCTCCGATTGAAGTAGGCGGAGACGCTGTAGATGCTATCGTGAAAATCAAAGAGAAACTGATGAATGTTGTTGAAGATATCAGGAAGGAAAAGGAAGAAAGCAAAAAATAAAGGCGTAAAAGCAAA
>CAZCKG010000517.1:0-1583 GCA_964498825.1 uncultured Methanosarcinales archaeon | reverse complement strand
CATGGAATAAATATTAACGGGAGAAGTTACCTTGTATTTGAATCCAAAGACAGAAAAGCCAGATTGGTAGATAACAAAGTTCTTGCAGATCTTTTTTCAGACCTCGGCATAAGGCTTGTTGTGCTCAGTTCCTGTAATTCAGCTAAAGGATCAAATAAAGAAGCATTCAGTGACATTGCCAGTATGCTCTCAAGAGGAAGAATTCCTGCTGTTGTGGCTATGCAATATTCTGTACTTGACGAGGTAGCTATTCAGTTTGCAGACACTTTTTACAGGACGATTGCAAGCGGAAAATCTGTTGACATTGCACTTAATGAAGCAAGAATAACGATGAAGAATTCGGAAAAGAGCAACGGTTTTGATTTCGCAACACCGGTGCTGTATCTATCAGACTGCAACTGCGTAAAGGTAGGAAACATAAATCCAGAACCTGCCAAAATTGAATTCAATATGATGTTGCCAGATTTGCAGGTGATGAATAAGGGCTTTTTTGGAAGGAAAAAAGAACTTCGAATTTTGGAAGAGGGTTTCAAATCCGATCTGAAGCGTGCAGCTATTGTTTACGGTTTAGCTGGTATGGGAAAAACCGTTCTTGCAACTAGGTTCGCACTAAAAATGAATGAGTATTTCGAGGGAGTTTTTGGAATGGAGTGTAACCCAACTACACAGCCTAAAGACATCCTGAAAAAGATTAACAGCTTCCTCCTTATGAAAGGAATATCTGAGCTCGACAAGATCTTAAATCAGCAGATGTCACCGGGTTACCAGATTAATCTTGAAGACATAACTTCCGTGCTGGCAAGCGTATTTAATCAACGACGTTTTCTGATAATATTTGATGGTTTTAAAGACTGTCTTGATAAAGATCGAGATAAAATTAAGAATTCTGAACTCAGAGAATTTTTACAACATCTTTTAAATAATACCGTCAGCAATACAAAATTTATCATTACCACTCGTTACGACTTCGATCCTCTGGAAGGAAAACTTCCACAAGGTATAGAACATATTTCCCTTCCTGAACTTAATTTCCCACAGACCAACTGGCTGATGAATAACTATACAGAGCTGGAAGACCTGGGTATTCCGAAAAAAAAAGAGATATACGATTTAATAGGTGGACACCCCTGGACAATAGGCCAGTTTGCAAAACCTGCTGCTGTTCAGGGAGTAGACAGTTTAATGCTTGACCTGAAACCGTTAAAAGAGGATTTTATTGATTTTACTACGCTGGTTAAATCCTTTTCAAAACTGGACAGATCAGCAAAAAGACTTTTTCTCTGCGCTTCTATTTATGAAGATCCCGTGCCTGTTGAAGCATTATTATGGATAATGGGGACCGAAAAAGAAGAATGCCGTTCCATAAGGGATCCGCTTACAAAACTTATTCAGTGGGGTATGATCTCAAAAAACCAGGGATATAATCAGATAGTTTACAAAGAGCACAGATTTGTCAGAGAATTTGCACAGGAAAAACTTGAGAAAGAAGGAATTGATAAGAATATACTACTTGCCAGAAAAAACAGATATTACGAAAATCTGGAGTCACAGCCTGAATTCAAGAGCAAGGCGATATCTTTGAA
>CAZCKG010000516.1:0-1593 GCA_964498825.1 uncultured Methanosarcinales archaeon | reverse complement strand
TCATAATATGAAGCATAATTAATTATCTAGAAGATGAAATTAAATGAAACAAATTTTGAGTTTTGGGGTTCAAGACATCATAATAAAAATGAGTCACTAATGGGAATAATGCCTGGATATGCGGGCTCCAGAATAGTAATGTTTACGCTTTAAATCGAATAAACATGCAAAATAAAAAAGAATAAAAAATATCGTGTTATTATTTCATTTAATAGATTTTTAAATATCCCTGGAATGCCCTATTATTAAGGGTCTTCTTACTTATCAGGACTCTTTTTTCAAATTAGAACTTATTTTTTCAAGCCTCTGAGAATGCTGTGCAGGAAGCCCTTCTTTTCAAAATACTGCTGGTGATAGTCTTCAGCCATATAAAAATCGGAAATCGGCACAATCTCAGTCACTATCGGATTTTTAAAAGCTCCTGACTTCTCAAGTCTTTCTTTTGAGGCAAGAGCAGCTTCCTTTTGCTCCTCATTATGGTAAAAGATTACGGAACGATATTGTTTGCCCACATCAGGTCCCTGTCGATCTTTTGTTGTCGGGTCGTGGATCTTCCAGAAGACGTCAAGCAAAGTCTCATACGAGACCACCTCAGGGTCGAAAATTACCCTTATAGCCTCTGCATGCCCTGTGTTAAGGGTGCAGACCTGTTCGTAAGTAGGACGCTCAAAATGCCCTCCGCTGTAGCCAACAGCAGTTGCAACCACGCCCTTAACCTGCCGATAAGCAGCTTCAATTCCCCAGAAGCAGCCTGCTGCAAAAGTAGCTTTTTCCAGGCCTTTCCCAGGGTTTTCGAATAAGTCTTCTTCCTGTCTGGGTGTTTTGCTTTCCTGTTCGGTTTTGATTCCTTCTTCCACGAGCTTCCCCCTCCGGTAATCATAATAATTGTAAAATTGATTGTTTGTTACGTATTAGAAGTTCAGGCCTTACTGCATTTTCCCATTAATTCTCCTTCAGCAATGATATGCCCTGTCATCTCGCTTTCAAGTTCCTTTCTTCCTGCCCCTGCTTTTAGTTCAAGCTGCTTGTCCAGAGCATAAACTCTGAAGAAATACCTGTGTGTGCCTGAAGGGGGACACGGGCCACCGTATCCTATTTTCCTGAAATCATTTATTCCCTCAACCCCAGGTATACTGTCTTCTTCTATTTTCGCAATAGGTTCTATATTCCAGACAATCCAGTGAGTGAATGTCTTCATAGGAGCGTCAGGGTCGTCCAGTATAAGCACTAAACTCTCAGCCTCTTCAGGAATACCTTCAAATTTCAGAGGCGGGTTTACATTCTCCCCCTTACAGGTGTACTTTCTAGGGATAGTACCGTTAGATTCAAACGCACTGCTAAAAACCTTTATGTCCTGAATATCCATCTTTTCATCCCCTTTGCCAGTATCGGGAGCTTCTTCATTTGAAGATTTATCGGCTTTTTCATTTTGAATACATCCCGAAATCAAAAGCATTCCTGCAAGCAAGAATATCAAAACAACTGTACTGGCCTTTCTATTCATGTACGGCACCTGTTCCTGATAGCAGGAAAAACTGCTCAACAAGATAATATTAAAGCTAAAGAGATATAACTTTAAGGCTTGCACCCCTA
>CAZCKG010000515.1:0-1598 GCA_964498825.1 uncultured Methanosarcinales archaeon | reverse complement strand
TATAATTGATATTGAGGTTTTATAATAATTACTGCTAGATTCTGAACATAATTCTCTTTATGCCTTCAGTTTATTGGCCATTCAGACCTGCTCAGGATACAGCTATCTACAGTAAGTTAAGAAAATTGCTTTTTTGTTAGATTCCCCCTTAATTATAATACTTGAAACCTCGATATTATTAGAGGACGATTTTTAGGGGTAAGGCCATGAAACTCAAGTCTATTAATCCCTATACTGAGGAAGTAAACTGGATATACGATTCTTTTTCTTTCGACGAATGTGAAACCAGGATCGAAAATGCCAGATCGGCTTTTTCGGAATGGAGTTCATTCCCTGTTGAAGAAAGAGCAAAATGTTTTGAAAGGGCAGCAGAGGTGCTTCTAAAAAACACCGATGCATACGCTGAAATTATCACAAAAGAGATGGGAAAACCTATCCGGCAGTCGAGAAGCGAAATTAAAAAGTGCGCTATGGTCTGTAATTATTATGCGGAAAACGCGGCTATGTTTCTAAAAGATGAACCTGTCAATATAGGGTTTGAAAAAAGTTATGTAGCTTTTGAGCCTCTTGGAGCAATTCTCGGGATTATGCCCTGGAACTTCCCTTTCTTGCAGGTTTTCAGGTTTGCAGTACCTGCAATGTGTGCAGGAAATGTCTGTTTACTCAAGCATGCCTCAAACGTTCCTAGATCAGCTCTTGAAATTGAGAGAATTTTTCTGGAAGCTGGGCTTCCGGAAAATGTTTTTAACACTTTACTAATTGACTCGAAAACAGCCATGGAGATTATCGAAGAAGATCTGGTAGACGGAGTTTCCTTTACCGGCAGTATAAATGCAGGCTCGGAAATAGGTGAGCTTGCAGGAGGAATGATTAAGCCTCTGGTACTGGAGCTGGGGGGATCTGACCCTTTCATAGTGCTTGAGGATGCTGATATAGAGAAAGCTGCACAGGTAGCTGTCAAATCCCGTTTCCTCAATACCGGACAAAGCCGTACTGCTGCCAAGAGATTTATTGTTGTAGAAGATGTTGTGGTGGATTTTATTGAGGCATTTGAACTCCATATGCAGGAGCTAAAAATAGGGGACCCGATGGATGAGGACACAGATATAGGGCCTCTTGCAAAAAAGGAATTTGTCGAAAGTCTTGAGAAATTCCTGAAAGATGCGAGAAAAAAAGGAGCTGAGCCTCATATATATGGAGAAGAGCATAAAAAAGGTTTTTTCTTCAGACCAGCTCTTATTCCTGCAGCAAGTACCGATATGAAGGTGTGCAATATGGAGGTTTTCGGGCCAATTGCGCCGGTAATCACAGCAAAGGATGAAGATGAGGCTGTAAAAATTGCAAACTCTACAGACTACGGGCTTGGAGCCGCAATCTGGTCCGGAAATACAGAAAGGGCCCGGAGACTGGCAAAAAAGGTAAAGGCAGGATTTGTAGTAATTAATGGAATGGTCAGATCCGACCCAAGGATGCCTTTCGGCGGAGTTAAGAAATCCGGAGTTGGCAGAGAATTTTCTCACTATGGACTTAAGGAATTTGTAAACATAAAAGCTGTTGTAAACAGACAAGATTACTGAAGACGTAAGAATCATAATTAA
>CAZCKG010000514.1:0-1602 GCA_964498825.1 uncultured Methanosarcinales archaeon | reverse complement strand
TTTTAAATAGTATTTAGACAAATTTTAAAATAAATTTTTTATTTTCTAAGAGGCTGTCTTAGAATTAAATAACCCTTACTCCCTGATTGTTGGTTGCGCACTATTAGTTGGTTGATGCTATTTTCCGAAATACTTTGGTGCCGTATTATATATTTCATGCAATTAGGTAAGGCGATTCAGTGAGGTTATCATTGAGGTTATAGTAGACATGCTTTGATGCACAAAACGTAAGCATTTCTACCCTTGGAAAATTAATCATGAAAACGTCAACCGTATAATTAGGGAAGACCCAATTTTTTGCAGAATAGTAGATTTATTTCCATATTTCAAAATTATAAGTAAAATTTATAAATTTTGTTACTCTAAATTGTATGGGGAAAAGACATTAAATCTAGTGAAGCTTTTTCCTTTTCACTATAGTAATGGAAGATATTTGAGGATATCTCCGATATCCTGATAAATTTAACGCAAAACCCATTAAAAAGAGGTAACCCTTTCGAAAGTGATTTTATTTAGAATTACAAGTTTTGGTGGGGATTATGGCAGAAGAGCTCAAAAATAAAATCTGTGAATACCTTGCAAGTCATTATTACCTGAACCTTGCAACTGTGAGTCCTCAGGGTAATCCTATGGCTCATACAATGGCATATGTATCAGAAGAAGCAGTTGTGTATCTGGCAACGAGTAAGAATACCCGAAAAATCCAGAATATTATGCACAATCCATATGTTGCATACACTGTTGACGAAGATGACCCAGATTGGTTTGATATGCAGGCGCTTCAGGTGGAAGGCAGGGCATCGATAATTGCCGATGAGAAAGAGCTTCGTGAAGTTGGGGAAATAATGGTGGCAAAATTCCCTGTTGCTGCAGACATGCCCCCTGATCCGGATATTGTCATGATAAAAATAGAGCCTGAAGTTGTCTATTATCTTGATTACAGAATAGAATTCGGGCACAGAGAAAAGGTTGATTTCTAAGAGTTGGGACTTAAAGGCAAACAAAAAACGTCATCTTTTTTTCAAATTTTCCTTTTGAGCTTATCACAAATTTGACTTATTCTTTCAGGTCACTGAGCTAGTGAAACGCTGCGTTTTTTCAGAATCTCAAGTAGTTCTTCGGCGTTAATAAGCATAATTTCAATTGCAGCTTTTGAGAGCTCTTCAGAGCAGGTAGCTTTTGAAAGGTCTGGCGTTCGGAGAGTTCTTTCCAAGAGGGTGCAAAAATTTTGTTGCTCGTGCCATTCCGACTAAAGGGTCAGATAAAACATAAAGTAGCGAGTTTATTCCTTAGGAAATAAGCCTAATAAGGCACATTGGACCTGATTCAAGAGAGGTGTAGAGTGTATAACTCTCAAGGGTGGTTGTTCTAGAGTGTTTTTCTTCAAAAAAAGTTTATGACTACTATTTCTCCGCGGAGATCACTCCGGAAGTAGGGAGAATACACAAGATTAGGCTCCATAGAAACTATTTATGCTTCTTCATCAACAAGAATGCTTCCTGCACCGTAGTTCCCTGAGTCCATAGATTTTAAAGCCAGCAAGACAGTAAGTCCGGTGTAGAGGTCGTCGAGACAACCTGACATAAACCTGTATCCGTCCAG
>CAZCKG010000513.1:0-1609 GCA_964498825.1 uncultured Methanosarcinales archaeon | reverse complement strand
AGAAGAAGCTTACAATTCAGGATCAGAAAAATCTATTTCAGGATGGGACGGGTCCAGTTGTCCTCAGGCAGGATTCTGCCTTGAAAGAGCCAACAACTGCACAATCGAAGGAAACAGTATTTTCGACAATAAATATGGAGCTTATCTTCAGAGTTCCATGAACAGCACAATTTCAAATAATACTTTTTTCCGAAATGGTATCTGGCTTGATGAAGGGTGCAGCAAAGTTCTCCTGATAAACAACAAGATTGAAGAGGGAGGTATATCCATTGGGGCCCATTGCTGGGAAAATATAGTTTTCCAGAACACGCTCTCAAAAGGTGAAGGAATAAGTATTGCATGTTGCGGTGGAAATAATCTCATTTTAAGAAATGAAATTATAAATTGCAGTACAGGAGTCGATATTTATGACGTTCAGGCAAGAACCTTCCTTCGCGATAACAGGATTACGAATTGTGATTATGGGATTTATCTAATTTTTGTCTTTGACTCGAGAGTGGACAACAATACAATCTCAAATTGCAGCACAGGTATTTATTTGAGAGAAGACTGCCACAATAATGAGCTGGCCAACAATACGGTAGCATCCAGCAATGAATCCGGAATCTATTTACTGGATGCCAGTTCTGAGAACCGCATTTATAACAACTACTTTAACAACACTGTAAATGCTAAAGTGGAGAAAACCGAAGGAAATATCTGGAATGTTACAAAAACCTCAGGAACGAATGTCGTGGACGGTCCATATCTTGGAGGAAACTTCTGGGCGAATTTAAACGGGACCGGTTTTTCCCAGATAACCAATGATACTGATTCGGACGGAATTTGTGACCTTCCGTATAATATCGATGGAAGTGATTTTGATTATCTACCTCTTTCCACACCTCCTGTTGCAGTTAGAGTAGAGCTTACAGTAACAATGGGGTCACATGAAGAAAATGAGAAAGCTGAAGACTCCATAGAAATTGACAAAAGTACCCTTGACTTTGGAACTTTACTTTCAGGGGAATCAGGTAACTCGCAGGTTTTGAGTATAAGAAACACAGGAAAAAGTGACGTGAATATTTCTGTTGAAGTTAGAAATTCTTCGGATCCGATTATCTCGAGGGCATATACATCTATTCTATTTTCTGGTCAGGCTACTCTGAGACAATTTTAAACGACACCATCAAGGATGTTGAAATATCATTTAAGGTTCCAGCCAACTGTTCAGAAAATGGCACTCAAAAAGGATTTCTCATTATCCGGGCTGAAAAGACAATATATTAAGTTTTCAACCATATTATTTCATTTTCCTGAAAGTGTACTCAGCCTCAATCTCATATAATTTCAGACATTCCTGCTAATAACTAAAAAAACGGAGAAAAAAAGGAAGAGCAGGACTAATAATATATAGAACGGCCACTGGGGATAACCGGAAAATGACATAGTACTAAAAACGATGAACAGGTATAAAAATCTTTTTAAGTTATGATTATAATATTTTTACAGGATATAATTCCCTGAAAAACAGTAAATCCAGAAAATTCTCAGAAAAGTTATTGTAAATTTTTAGTGCGAGGGGTGCGATTCGAACGCACGAACTCCTACAAGACTAGGCCCTCAACCT
>CAZCKG010000512.1:0-1610 GCA_964498825.1 uncultured Methanosarcinales archaeon | reverse complement strand
CCTCAAAAGATACATCCTCAAAAGATACATCCTCAAAAGATACATCCTCAAAAGATACATCCTCAAAAGACACATCCTCAAGTTTTTCTGCGACAGAAACACAGTCTCCTGTAAATTCAGGAAAATCTAAAGCAATAGAGGAAAAAGAGGTTTCTGAAGTTACAACTCAAGATGGAAATCTCGTAGAAAATGAGAATAATAAACAACTTTCTGGAAAAAAGGTTCCAGATTCCGAATCTTCCGGACAATTTACAGATAAACTTTATCTACTTGCTGGAATGGGGGCAGGACTTCTAATTCTAGTAATCTATTCGAGAAAAAAATGAAGTCAAAAAAGAAGTGAAGTAAAAACGGCAACAAGGTGATTATCATGCAAAAGTCTGCTATCCTCAATTAGGATAGCTGAAAAATTCAATAAACAGAGTGGAGGTATGGACTTGAAAAAGAGTCTATTGATAATTGCATTATGTGTATTCATATCAATCTCTGCAACAGCAATTGCAGGCAATGATAAAACAAATGTGAGTCCTATAGGTAATATAAACTTTACCGATAGCGTTGTTTATGTTCTTGATCACACAAACGATCCAAACGGTGGAAACTGGATTACACTGGGAAAATATTCTGATTTGAGAAGAATCCAGCTTCCATCTCCAATGATTCTCACATATAACGGTCCGAAGTATATTGAATACGGTGGAGCCTCCGGGACTTTATACATAGGAGAAAACGAGAGTTACATAGTAAGATATCCATCAACCCTTTCTTACAGTACTCTACCAGTTTACCTTCCAGGAGAAAACGTGAAAATGACTTTCCATGGGGAAAAAGGCTTGGAGGGAGATGTAGATATCTACTTGCTTAATCTGACCTCAGATTCAGTAACTGGAGTCCTTGATGCAATCATCGCAGGAAATATTGGAAATCTCAACGATCTCTTCTATGACAACTTTGGTGGGAATTATACAATATTTAATGCTACTATCGGGGCGAATGGCGATTTATTAAATTATGATTTGGGGACACCTGATGCAGGAGAGTACTGTATAGTTATGATTCAGGAAAATGAAGACAGTAGTCTAACAGTATTTTCTGCGACAGCTTTTACAGTTACAGAGTATGAACTGGAGATTTCAACTACAGGGTACAAGGGGAACATAGATAAGGGGAAAAATCTGGATATAAGTATGGACCTTAAAAATGCTTCTGATAAGGACAAGGATGACTGTACTTATGGAGCAGTGCTAATTAATGAGGTTGCATACAAAGCGAACGCAGTAATTAATTCAGATGGCACAAAGAATGGTAGTCAACTAATAGTAAATGATGTAGACGTGTTTGATGAGTTTGATATTAATGGCTCAAATTACAAATCCAAACTGACTAATAAAACCGAACTTCAGAACATAGTCCAGACCCTTATTGGAGAAGGAAATGGCACTGTATCAATAGGAGATGCAGGCGACAATACACTCTCGCTCACCACTCTTGATCTGTCTCCTGGGATATATCATGTCTTTGCAGGGGCATATATTCCAGGAAAAGGACTTGTAGGGCTTAACCAGCTCGAAGTTTCGGGAACTGGCGGAGGCTCAGACATCATTATCATA
>CAZCKG010000511.1:0-1617 GCA_964498825.1 uncultured Methanosarcinales archaeon | reverse complement strand
TATAATTATATTGTGTATATCAATATCGACATTAAATCCCTTTTCAAAAATATCATCTGCTTAAAATAAGAAAAATTTGCATATAAATTTGCATATAAATCACTAACATAATATTTTTGTCTAGCAAATATATAAAAATAAAGTTAGAGAATGGCAGGATTAAATAAATAGAAAATCACGTGATAGTGAAAGAGGGGACTTTAACCAGCATGAAACAGAAAATTTCTGGAAAAAACCCTGAAGTTGAGGAAGAAAATCCTGAAAAATTTCTTGTAGATCCTTACGGGCGTAGAGTTACCGGGCTTCGGATCTCCATCACAGATAGGTGTAACCTTTCCTGTATGTACTGCCATAATGAAGGGGCAGACTGTTGCAGCCTGGGTCCTGTAGGGCATGAAATGAAACCTGAGTTAATCTGCGGAATCGTCAGAGAGGCTGCAAAATTTGGAGTCCGGAAAGTGAAATTCTCTGGAGGAGAACCACTTTTCCGGAAAGATTTCGAAGAAATTCTTTCCTGCCTTCCCCCCCTTAAAGAAATATCTGCAACTACAAACGGAATCCTGCTTGAGAAACGAGCAAAAACTCTGAAAGCTGCCGGTCTGGACAGGGTAAATATAAGTCTCGATACTCTTGTTCCCGAAAAATACGAAGCAATTACAGGAGCTCCGCCTAGCTCTCTTGAGAAAGTGATTAAAGGGATTGACAGCGCAGTTGAAGCTGGACTTATCCCTGTAAAGCTGAATATGGTGCTCCTGAAAGGGATAAACGATGACGAAATAGATTCCATGATGAACTTTATCCGACCTTATAAGGGAAAAGTTATCCTGCAATTAATAGAGCTTATGGATATCGATCCGGAGCTTTCAAAGTACATGATTGATTCGAAGGCTCTTGAGAAAAGCCTGGCTGAGAAGGCAAGTGAAGTAAAAGTCAGGCACCTGCACCACAGAAAAAAATATATTGTCGACGGAGTTGAGGTAGAGTTTGTGCGTCCTATGGACAACTCGGAGTTCTGTGCCCACTGTAGCAGGTTAAGAGTAACAGCAGACGGAAAATTTAAGCCCTGCCTGCTTGTACACGATAACCTCGTTGATTTTCGGGAAGCAAAAAGTTCGGAAGATATAGAAAAACTGCTCAGACTTGCAGTAAGTCGAAGGAAACCTTACTACATCCCTGTTAGAGTCTTAAATAAAAAGTAAGGGGAAAGGCTGACGCAAAAGTAAATACAAAATAAGTTCAAAAAATATTAAAGAATGCTGAGAAAGTTAAAAAAACACAGCAGTAAGGAGGAAAAAAGTGAAAATTGAACTTTCAGTAGATGGGAGGAAAATTCCTATGAATGAGTTTGTCCAGAAAATTGTAGGTAATGCTATTCAGGCAATGATCGAGACTCTTCACGATGTCGACGGCAAATGGAAGGAAATTTCCATTAACATTGAAAAGGATGAAGTAAAAGAATAAGAATAAACAAAAGCCGTTTCTGGAAAAAGAAAAAGTTGACGAGAAAAAAATTGAGAAAATCTTGACATTATTCAGGAATAAAGTCTTCTTTTTTAGAATCATTTTTATTTAAGGGATTATTCACAAATTAAAGACGTTTAAAGATACCTAGAGGTA
>CAZCKG010000510.1:0-1629 GCA_964498825.1 uncultured Methanosarcinales archaeon | reverse complement strand
TTTTATGTTTTCTGTATATAATCTTGATTTTATTTTGATTCCTGATTCTTATTTTTAAGTTTTTCAATCAAATTTAATACTCTTCCTTTAGCAGCTTCTGTCTCCTGAACATCTTTAATAATGCTGATATTCAGGATATCTCCCTCTTTGCTTTCTTGAGGCAGTAAAAAAAGAGGAATAT
Source organism: uncultured Methanosarcinales archaeon (assembly GCA_964498825.1). Taxonomy (GTDB): domain Archaea; phylum Halobacteriota; class Methanosarcinia; order Methanosarcinales; family Methanosarcinaceae; genus Methanosarcina. Next base: position 1,448 of record CAZCKG010000510.1, on the reverse strand, counting down.
TAATTTTTACTGACTCTTCATCTCTCAAAAGTAGTACTGCAATACTTCCTTCTATCCTGTCGAGCGTTACTTTGAAGTTTCCCATATTCATCTCTCCAGGATAGCTACCTGCTTTCCACTGTCGTCATAGAGATAAGCTGTATCTCCATCATTGTTCCAGATAGGGCTGCCTGATCCCCAATATATTTCAGTAGCCGTATCCATGCCCTCTCCGGTATAAAGAGTTACAGAAGCCCTGGAACCCAGAGTGCGGGAAGAAAATGTATATGTGTGCTTGCTACCTTCATCCTCAATTTTCCAGTTTTCCAGTGAAACAGGAGAAAATCCATTGTTAGTAAGCTCTACCCATTCATCCTGCAGGCTCAGCTCGCTAACATAAATCGTTGGTTCTGCAGGACCCTGGATCACACTTTCTTCTATTTCGGTGTCTTCTAATCCAATTTCTTCATTTCCGTTTTCAGATTTGACTTCTTCTGATTCGGTCTTGGTTATATCTTCCTTTTTGGTTATATTTTCCTTTTCTCCTTCAGAGCTGGTTTTCTGAGCAGCTACTGCATATGTTGAGCCGTCTGTTGTTACTGCAATTGTGCCATCAAGATCGGTTCTGAAAACTCTGGAAGTTTTTTGTAATCTCTTTAGGACTTCTGCATGAGGATGTCCGTAGTCGTTCCCTGCTCCAACTTCGATGATGCTTACTTCAGGGTTTACAAGTGCGACAAATCTTTCTCCGCTTCCTGACCGACTGGCATGGTGCCCGACTTTTAGAATTTCAGAGTTCAGGTCATACCCTGCGTCCATAAGCTTTTCTTCAGTTTCAAGACCCGCATCGCCCATAAACAGGAATGAAACTTCCCCGTAGCTTATTTTAAGAACCACAGAATTTTCGTTCAGTTTATCAGAGTATTCTGACCCAGGGTTCAGGATTTCTACTTCAATTGCAGGGTCAAACTCAATTTCTTCTCCCCTTTTAGCTACCTCAAATGGAATATTATTTTCATCAATGATTGTTAGCATGTTCTCGTAGGTTTTTGAGCTATGAGGAAAGCCGCTGTCTATGAAGTGCCGGACCTGAAACTCGTTTAGTATCTCATCCATACCCCCGATATGGTCCGAATGAGGATGGGTTGCAACAACATAGTCAAGGCTTGAGATGTTGTGTCCGCGAAGGTATGCTGAAACCTCTGACCCCTGGTCCTGTTCTCCTGCGTCTATAAGCATAGTTTTTCCATTATATTCAAGAAAAATTGAATCCCCCTGGCCGACATCAAGAAAATTAACTGTTAAGTTTTCGTCGGCGGAATTTACATATTTTGATGCATTTTTAGATAAGTTACTATCTGCAGGATTTTTATCTTCAAAGTTATTCTCTACAGAATTTTCATCTTCAGGATTATTTTCCGCAAGCCTGCTAGCCTGATCTGACCCCGTCTCTTCAGCACGAACCTGAG
>CAZCKG010000509.1:0-1634 GCA_964498825.1 uncultured Methanosarcinales archaeon | reverse complement strand
AGGCTCATAGAAGACTATCTCTTTGTCCATGAAGGGTTTGTTTGCGTATCGCCAAAAGCCTGTATGAGAATGGCTTTAAAGGTAGGCTTATGGATGAAGAAGAAACTGTCAAAACTCTTGAGATGATTGATTTAAAGGTTAAATGTGAACCTGCCTAGAAGAATATGCAGGAGAAATCTATTGGCAGACTGGCAATTACTGGAAACTTATGGACGAGATTTGCAGACGGGTTATTGAAAAGATTGAGTCGGATGTTTGGAGCAAACCGGCCGAAAAATAAAAATGAAGTTGTAGAAAAATCCTTTAGGGCTTTTTTGGTCAGGATTTTCTTTAGGATTTCCCATATTTTTCTAAATTACGTAGAAGAAACTTCGTGGTAAAGGTTCTCAACAAAACATCTTGCGAAAGAATCCGAAGCCCATTCAAGGTGCAGGACTGAAGCTCCTGCGTATTCTTTCATTTCAACTCTTATCTGATGATAGCCGGCTGTAAGAGGTATTGCTGCCTCAGTTGTGGTTCTGGAATGCCTTATTGAAAAGGTCGGTTCTTTGATGACAGGTATGCCGTCGATGTAAAGCTGCGCCCACTCATCTGAAGTCAGATAGAACGTATAGTTTGAATCCTGTTCTATTTTGATTAAACCTTCATAAGCAACGCTGAAATAGTCTCTTGTATTCAGGATGTTGTAAGGCCAGTCTTCAATATCACTTTCATAAAGACTGGAAGGTAAATACGAATCTTCTGCAAACCTTATCCTGGAGTCTGTGCGATTGACTGAAGTGCCGCTAAAAAACACATCCTGGTAGTAATAACCAGTAATTCCAGACTGGTATTTTGTAGCTGACTCATATCCGTTTGTAAAAGTTATTTCCTGGGTAAAGATTGGCTTCTTGGTTCTAAGGTCAATAACTTTAAATGTGGCAGTATCTCCTGCATTTCTTGGAATTATATTTCCTTCTGTATCCTTCATGAGTAGCAGTTTTTCATCACCAACCCCAAGAGACTTAAGATCCGACGCATCAACGAGGTAATCTTTTTCGGCAATGTTCAGGATTACCGCTGTTGTCGAATTCTCAAACTCGATAAAATCTCCCCCTCTATGGTCGATTTTCAAGGTGGTGTTATTATGTTCGCTAACTTTGAGGCTTGCAAGCGGGGCTGAAGCTAATTTATCTTCCTGTTCCCCTCCCAGTAAAGAAATAGCAATAACTGCTCCAATGAGAAAAACAATTACAAGCATAAGAACAGCCCCCATAACCGGGGCAAGTCCATTTCTGTTTTCCAGCAGATTGCCCTGTTTTTTGCTCTGTCTCATATCTACCCTTTAGACAAATTCATTGACCGTCAAAATGAAAATTTTTGTAATTACTCTTTTATTCATGTGATCGTTTTGGATCTTATTTAGCTGAGTATAAACTTAACTTACATGCAAAATCAATTGCTATTAATGGATTTTACAAATTTTCTTATAAATTTGAGTTTATGAAAACAGATTATATATATTTCAAATAAGATTATATAATTTTCTATTTTTCTAAACCTGTGTTATATCAAAGAAATCACACTAGGGGGCCAACAGGAGTGAATCGCATAAAAATCTACCGGAAGGTTGAAAGAAAAATAAAACTAAAATA
>CAZCKG010000508.1:0-1670 GCA_964498825.1 uncultured Methanosarcinales archaeon | reverse complement strand
TACTACACAATTATCCTGCATATAAAATGGTTTATTGCTAAATAGAAGTAGCCCACTCGGTTAAGAAAGCTAAGAACAGGAAATTTGATCGTCCATCATTTTTTGATTGATATTTCCCAAAATAAACGAAATTAGGCTTCCTGATCTCACTTTCCCCACCATTTTGATTATGCTGGAGATAATCTGCGGTGTGAGCATATAAATGCAAGCAAAAGCCATGTTTGAGATTAATATCATGAAAACATCAATAGGATATTAGTGGATGACCGGAAATTTAGAACGGGATAATATAAAACAGGATGACTCAAAACAGAAGAACTTTCTCTAAAAAATTGAAGTAATTTGTTAAAAGGCTCTCTTCTTAAAGCTAAATTCCCAGACAATCCTTGATATGCCTTATCTGGCAAATGAGGATTTGGATATTTGGTTCGGTGCTTTGACTCCAATACTTTGTCTTCCTGCTACATTATTAAAATGCCGCAGCTACGGCTCATTATATTTAAATTTTATGTTGCAGGACTGCAATGTAAAAGTTTTGTATTATGGGCAGAATCCTGAGTACTTCCGATTATCATGATAACTCAGCCTTGACTCAGAGTTGCTGGATTATCCTGCCCATATAGTGTTGTTAGGTTTCTTCATCTACCGTTTCTAGGAGTTACTGTGATAGTTGTCCTGTTTGCAGTAACATTAGGACTCTGTATAGTGGTCCTGTTTACAGTAGCATTAGGGCTCCGTATAGTGGTTCTGTTTACAGTAGCATTAGGGCCCTGTATAGTGGTCCTGTTCACTTCTGTAGCTGGAGTTACTTCTCGAACCGGAGTTTCTTCTACAACTTCGGTTACTGCTACTACTTCCTGAACTGGAGTCACAGCTCTAGCTCCGGTTACTACTTCAACCTCAGTTACAGCCCGTTCTGGAGTTCCTGTCACGTTTGGACCCTCACCTTTCTGACCAGCGCATCCTATCGCTAGGAACACGCCTAACAACACTATCAATATAACAAGTGCTTTCCTCATATTTTCCCTCCACTTAATTCACGTGTTTTATAATAGATGCTTTATAATTGATATTGAGGTTTTATAACAATTACTGCTAGATTCTGAACATTATTCTTCTTAGATCTGTCATAAAATACCTTGATTTGTTTGAAAACAGGAGCCTTCAGTTAATTCGGTGTCATCTTTATTACAGTTCTATTTTCTCCTGAACTGTGAAAGAAGAGTTCCTAAACGAGAGTATAAACACCATACCCAATCATTGATAATCAGAAGAACGATTTAAGCTATAGTTATGAACGCAACAATTTACACTTAACTTATCAGAAAGAACTAAAAACACAATGCATCGGACTGGAAAATAGGTCAGTTCAATTTCAAATGTAATTCTTTGCGTAAGTAACTATAATTGACAAAAAGACAGGTATGGAATGATCGAAAAAATGAAATCGTTTTTAAAAGGCTTTCCAGTATGACATTTATCGTCAATTCCGGAATTTCAAGCGTTTAATGTCTGCGTTATTATTTATCTTGCTTCTTTGCTGCTACATTCTTATTACTATGGCGCATGGATCAGACACTGGTAGAGCTGTCTTTTCGATGAAGGTTTTTTTCTACTTAATTTCCTTAAGTTATAATACTGGGAATTCCAATATTGTTAAATGACTTTTC
>CAZCKG010000507.1:0-1675 GCA_964498825.1 uncultured Methanosarcinales archaeon | reverse complement strand
ATAGTAATCTGCAATAAGAGATGCCTGTTGCTCTCGGTTATACTCACGCAAATGAAGCCTGGATCCAGGCTTGTATGCATATCCTTCAGTTGCCTGCGCATAAAGTGATTCAATAAAGTATTTCGAACCCGACCTCTCCATTTGAGCAACATGAGCTAACTCATGAATAAGCCATTTCATATCCTGATTTCCGATTTCAGTTTTGATCTTTTGATTGAAATTAATTGTATGGAAAGTGGTAACACCCATATTAGAACACTTATTTATTTTTGCTCCTATCCAGGCAATGAGCGAATGTTCATCGATACGTATTTTTGAATAATTGATACTCTCTCCAAATACGCTTCTAGCTTCCTGTTCTTCTATTGTAGTGAGGGATCGGGTGTTGAATTTAATTTTCTGCCATAGTAAATCCATGATCTCAGGGAGAGCACAGATGTCAAGAATTTTTGCTGCAATCCGGCCTGCAAATAAAGAAAAAAATAAAAGACTACTCTTTCTCAATTTACAGCATCCTTTTATTTCCTTCAAGGCCGATATTGCTACAGATTTCAAAACATTTCACCTAGTCTCAAATGTGAGATACTTTACCTAAATCACAAAATAATCTTACTTGAATTGTAAAATAGCCTCACTGATTTGCATGGTAACATCACCTACATTTTAAGATACCCATATAAATTGTATATATAATGCATGGAAAGAGTTTTTCTTGAAGATATTAACTGTCCTTAGGGTTTGAATCTTTTTCTTTTGAAGGGAGTGAAAAAGAAAAGTCTGAAAACCTGATTGTATGCCTGGTCTTCTATCTTGCATCCGATTTTCATCCAAAGGTAATCAGGAAGATCTTGCAGGAGATTTATCAAAAACTCTTATCTTCTGTTTCATCTGCGGGGAAATCCTCCTGAAACTTAACCACTTATAATTCAAGTTGGCAACTGGCAAACTGCAATCGAAGTCTCTTGTAAATCACAGGCCCAGCTACCGGTAAATCACAAGCCCAGCTACCGTAAATTACGATCTGGCTGCTAATAAGTTATAGCCTGATTTTCATACTTAGCTTTGGCACCTGACTCTTATTTCCGCAATCTGCGCTGTAGAAAGCAACGTAATTGTTATTTTCATTTCTTGCCTTTATCAGGAAACCGGTATTCGCATATTTACCGCTGACATACTCTTTTACAAGATCAGTTACGTTTAGCTGATAATATCTGTTACCTGGCAAACTGCTGGCTTTCAGGGTTAAAGTGGCATATGGAGTGCTGCCCTGCAATACGCCTTTTTTATCATACCAGTCCCCTCCGGAATTCTTCCAGGCTGTGTTTTTATTTTTCTTGTCCCAGCTTACATAACTGGAATCCCAGGCAGAAGCAGGCCTGTAAACCTCAATAATAGTATCATTTGGCCTCGAACTGGCTGGATAATACCAGAAGAGGGAAAGAACTGCACTATTTATCTGTGCGGAACCGCCATAATTGCTTAAATTGAACCACGCAAGATCCCTGTATTTGCTACTACCCAGGCCCCCCACATCGAGAAATACTTTATTCGGAAAAATTGTTCTGGGAGATGATTCTCGAATAAGGTTATCTTTTGCACCTGTAATAGTTACATTTACAACCGGATTTGAGCTTGCTTTTTTTGTAATACTTAGCTTTGGCACCTGACTCTTATT
>CAZCKG010000506.1:0-1686 GCA_964498825.1 uncultured Methanosarcinales archaeon | reverse complement strand
AGGTTCAGCATCATCACGCTCACATGCTGGCACTTATGGCTGACAACTCCCTGCCCCTGGACTCTCAAATTCTCGGAATCGCTCTTGATGGCGTAGGATACGGCAGTGACGACACAGTCTGGGGAGGAGAACTTTTTGAATCCTCCTACTTCGGATACGAGCGCATTGGCCATCTACTACCTCAGCCAATGCCAGGCGGAGATCTTGCATCGAAAATACCCTCAAGGATGGTTCTGGGTATTCTTTCAGAGAGGCTTGGCAGAGCAGAGCTGCAAAGACTTCCCCTTACTTTTCCGCAAGGAGCTACAGAATTTTCAACTGTGATGAAACAGCTCGAAACTGGGATAAACGTTGTGCAGAGCAGCAGCACAGGCCGGGTACTGGATGCAGCTGCGGCACTGCTTGGAATCTGCGGAATAAGAACCTACGAAGGAGAACCGGCAATGAAACTCGAGTCTGCCGCAAAGAAAAGTAGCCACGTTGTCGATCTTCCTTTGGTCTTTAAGAAAGATAGGCACTCAGGAGTTCCTGTGCTGGACACTTCCGAGCTTCTTCTGGGAGTATATGAACTTTCCGGAAAGTATTCCCCATATGACCTTGCTTTTGCGGTTGAGGACAGCCTCGCAAGAGGAATTTCAGAACTTGCCACCTCTCTTGCCGCAAAAAGAGGACTTGAAAAGGTTGGTCTCAGTGGAGGGGTTGCCTATAATGATCATATTACTTCGTGCATTGCAGAAACTGTTAGAGAAGCAGGCTTTGAATTCTTAGCCCACCGCCAGATCCCCTGTGGAGACGGGTGTATCTCATTCGGGCAGGCTCTTGCGGCGGGGTTAAGTTTAAAACCTGAGAATAAATCTTGATAGGACCCTCTTGCCGGCTGGTCTGCGATTTTCTGGTAAGGAAATTTGTACCCTCTCATAAGGCATAACCCTGGAACTCTTTTAGCATTCCTATATTCGTTTTTTCTTTTTTCGGACACTTTGGGTATTAATATTGAGATTATACTGAAATTTGATCAGAAAGACTGAAATACAAAATTAAATAAATGATCCATGCTTAGATAGGAAAGGGAGTATAAATGGGGCCAAGTAGTGTACGCATCAGAGTCGTGACAAGCAGGGACGAGATTTCCGGCCTTGAGGCACAGGAGAAGGCAGTACACCTTGCTTTTAGACCTTCGGACCGGGATCTTTTCAGTCTGGTCAAGGCATGTCCCGGGATAGAATTACTTCAGCTTCCCGCATCTTCCTATGAAGGACTCTCTAAATTCATCAAAATGTATCTTGCATCTTCAGGTATTCACCTCGTAAAGGGAGATGTCAGCGGACACTGGCATGACCTTAACAACTATTTTGTAATACCTGCCTACGTGCTTGAAAAAATAAAAGAACTGAAAGTTCAGGGAAGAACTGAAGACGAAATAATCGGGGAAATCACAAATATAAGGAAAATCAGCCCTGACATGGTTCTTCACTTACTTCACAGCTCTTTCCTGGCTCCAGGCCCTGAGCATCCAAGAATGAACAAAGTTTAAATAGAAGATTTTTCTGTTTTGTTTCCGGCGGTTTACAGGCGTTTCCACCATTTTCTTGAGGTTTTCTGTTCTTCAATCTGTCTTAACCCTTCAGATGCGAGTTTCTGCTGCATTCTGTATTTTCGGTTTTCTTCAGTAACCTTCGAGAATGC
>CAZCKG010000505.1:0-1710 GCA_964498825.1 uncultured Methanosarcinales archaeon | reverse complement strand
AAATAAATAATAAACGAAATATTTATTTATTACATATACTTACTTAATTGTAGTAAGTAGCCACATTCGACCTGATTTTGTTTAAGGTAGAAGGGTTAGTGAGTATGTATGATCAATGAAATCAACTCTTGATACTAAGCTTTCTGGTCCATGTTTTTAGTAATCGCATAGGTTTATATTTATAAAAAGCATTATATAATTATAATCAATCAGGAATATAGTAGGTTTTGAATAAACCAACAGTAAACAATGCGCAACAAACAGGGTTTATTTATAGACTCAATAATGAACAGTAAATATCAATGGGGATTGGGAGAAGCTGTAAAACATGAATGAGTCTGCAGGCATGGAATATCTCAATGAGTCGCTTCGCGATTATTTATTGATAATTTTTCCAGGGGCAGTTTTTAAGCATGCTCGTTAATAACAAAATCGAGATTGGATCATGGGGGAGCATTGATGATTCCTATAAAAGATATAGCCCCTTTGCCTGGTAAAATGTAGAGATTTTTGCTACGATTTTAGCAGTTAATCTCCACAACCTCAACTTATAAAATTTATTTAATGATAGAGATGAATCTGAGGTTCTACATTATTTGCACTGCTGCTTTACTTGCGTTGGGGATAACTGTTATACCCACTTTAGGGGTACCTTTCTTAGCAGACAGCAACATCACTGCAACAGTACATGGGGCTACATATTCATGGGATACTTTTAAGCCTCTAAATGATACCTTAATCAGCATTAATTCCAATCCCCTTCAATCAATAGTAGCAAAAGACGGTACTTATTCTTTTGAGTTGGCGCCCGGAAACTATATTATTACGGCTAGATACTACCAGAATAATACCCTGGTTTATTCCAAAGAAGCGCCTCTGAAGATTGAAAGTGAAGGAAGTTATGTGTTCGATCTCCTGCTTTATCCCGTTTCTGTAAATTCGGTAACTGAAATAATTCCAGATGAAACAAATGACCTCAACAGTGCAAATCCGACCGAGCAAACCAGGCCTGACTTTTCAGCTGTAAAGTACTTGCCAGTAGCTTTTGTACTCTTTCTTTTGATCGGCGGAAGTTATAAACTTTCCAGAAAGTACGAAAAGATGAATAAAAACAGGTTTCAGGAAGGAAAGTTCAATATATCTGGAATTCTGACAAAAGTTGTCGGTAAAGGAGTTATTTCCGGAGTGGGATCTGAGTTCGAAAATATTGAAAAAGTAACCTCCGTAACAGAGTCGATAATAGAATATGCAGACAATTCCGAAATTAAAATTGCCGCTTCCAGGAAACTACCTCTTTCTACAGATCTACGCGAAGTTCTCAATATAATTCGAGATCATAAGGGAAAGATTACTCAAAAAGATCTGCGCAGCAAGCTGGAATACTCCGAAGTAAAAGTCAGCCTCTTGCTATCAGAACTGGAAAAGAGAGGATTGATCAGGAAGTTAAAAAATGGGCGCGAAAACATTTTGGTTCTAATAGATGAAAACCGTTAAATTACATAACTTAAAATTTTAGTTATTTCAACTATCCGAAATCAAATTGAGTACAGCCTGCGTAAGATTATCACTCTTAAAGGAGAGTATTCTTCGGGTCCACTCTCATTTTCTCTAAACTCAAAAATCACCAATTTTTGTATGGCAATATCCTTTATTTAGAGAAGTGAAACCATATTTGTGGCTTTCCATGAGATACCTTGTGGCTTTCCATGA
>CAZCKG010000504.1:0-1715 GCA_964498825.1 uncultured Methanosarcinales archaeon | reverse complement strand
TCCTTGAACAGTTTTGAAGTTGAGAACTTGAAGCCTGTATCTTTGCAAAATATTAGATAAATAGATGGAACCTTTAACCCTCTAAACATATAGAGGCAGAATAGTCCATTTGGAGTTTATTTGCAGTTTATTTGCAGTTTATTTATAGATTACCAAGAAGATAGAGAATATAACATAAGCAATTTATTTATTCATTCACGGTGTTTAAAGATATTATGATTAGCTCCAAATATATCATATATACAAGTCTACCAATTCTTTTTCTTGTCCTTGCCTACGTAATGTTTGGATGGACTGGCCTGTTTGAATGTACAGACTTGATAGTTATTATTTTTATTATGTTTATAATTATCAGTGTCCTATCGAAGAAGAATTGACTTTTGCATGTGCCCATGTCAACCTGTAAGCTCTTCTGAAGAATCGATAAATGACTCCAACTTTCTTCTCACTTCATCTAAGTCATGCTTTTCTTCCATGCGCCAGACTTCAAGTTCTTCAAAATTGTATAATATAGACAATGGCAATGTATTTTTCTCGTATTTGCTTTTTATTTCCGGGTAATTTTCTACGTTTAGAACTTCGACAAATAATGCGTTGTTAAACTTTGGTTCTGTCAGCAGCAGTTCGCGCATGAAAAACATTAAGTCCTGGCTGTCTTTGTCGCTGGTGGATTTTATATTTATGTGATATACCAGCTTATTACCATAGTACGAGAACAGCAAACGCTGCAGGACAGTATTTATTGTCTCATCAGGATGGATTTTAGCTTCGCTAAGTCTTTGATAAAGATCTTGCGTGATTTTTACATTTTCCGTAGCATTAGAAAGTTTTGGAAACTTCCTTTTCCTGCCGTTAATAACAAACCAGTAATCGCCGTTTTCATGTATAAGCTGACAGGTATCATCATATCGAGCCAGTAATTTTGTGATTATTGTAGTTTTTGACTCCCACCCGATATCGCTATCTCTATCCCTGCAAAAGTCGAGTGCTTCGTACAGTTCTGCACTGATTTTAATGGTTTTTGTTTCCATATGTGCACCTCAATCTGGGGCATACACTTGATTAATATATATAGTACTTTCCGTGATCTCAAGTGAACTTCCTGTGAATTAAAGGCTTGAAAACCTGTAAACTTTATAAAATAAATGGAAAACCGCGATCTGGAACATTTACAATAAAACATGCTCCACATTTCAACGCTCTCTCCAAACTATCGACAAATCAGAAATTACTCCTATCCTCAACAAGTTAGTACTCTTGTCTGCATTGCCAGCAGGAATGAAGACAGACTTTGCCATTAATTTTAAAGAGTTTAGAAATACTGGATTCGGCTTGTACAATGGAACTAAACATGGTCTAAAAGAACACAAGTGGCTGAAAGCCCGCATGTGTGTAGGTGTAAAGACCAATATCGTTGCAGCTGTTACTGTAATTGACGGGAACAGTAACGATTCCCCACAATTTAGCTCACTTATTCAATAGACATCAGAAGCGTTTACAATCAAAGAAGTAACTGCTGATCTGGCTTACTCATCTAAACAAAATCTCGAATTGGTAAACAGTATTGGTGGAATACCATATATTCCATTTAAGAAAAACGTAATCGGGAATACTAGAGGATCTTCTATGTGGTCAAAAATGTATTATTACTTCCAGCTTAATAGCCTTAGTTTGACATTAATATAAAAATAAGTACTCTTATTTTCGTTAATGGT
>CAZCKG010000503.1:0-1717 GCA_964498825.1 uncultured Methanosarcinales archaeon | reverse complement strand
CCTCAATCTTCTTACTTATTTTGATTCAGCAATTATATTGTTACATATCCAATATACCCCTAAGTTGCATGCTGCCAAAAATTCGATATATTGTTAGGGGTTCTTTGCTGTACGGCACTCTTCTATGAATTTCCATATCTTTATAATTGGCTTACTCCTAACATCAAAGAGTTCATACTCTATCCCAGGTCTTTTCCGAAGATAATATTTTTAAAATAAACAAACAGAGCTATAAATCAACTTAAACATCACCATCTAGAGTGGCATATTTTTTCCTCTTCTGTCATTTCACACTCTCTCGACTAATGGATCAATATAATTGTCAATTTTTTGTGAACTTTGGCATCAACTGACATCATAACTTTGCTGTATCAGGTATTTTGCTTTTTCCAAGTCTTCATATGATTTTATTGTAATTTCTAAATCGCCTGTTCCGTAGTGCCCTATAGTTCTAACATCCCTTGTAAAACCTTCTTCAAGAGTTATTTGGTCTGGGTCTATCTTGACATATATAAGGATTTTTTTATTCTGAGGATGTACTTCTACACATGCGAAATTTTTCATCCTTTTGAAAGCCAAATAATATTTGAGAACTTTACTCTGTACATCGTCACCTAGTGCTTCAATAAAAGATTTTACCGCCTCGTAAAGATCCCGAACGTCTTTGTCTGCCTTTTCAATATATTCGGTTACTGTCTTGGCAGCCAGTTTTTTTGTATGGCTCGTTTTTCTTTCAGTTTCATTAATGGGAGAGTTTCTCAGTGTGTTTGCATCTTGCATAGTGGTTGCACTTACAAGATCCAGAAGAAGAAGGTCATCCTCATATTTCTGATAGCGGACTAGTTCAATATTGCTGTTTATCTGCTGTATTGCATGTGCATCATATCTTGTAAAATCTCCTGCAATGCATATTAAACGAGGATTGTTCCATTCGATATCTTTGGCAACTTTGAAGTCAATAGTTTCCATTACTTTAAGTTTGAACTCAGCTTTGTGATCAAGAAGCCAGTCCAGATAGAATAATCCTTGATTTATTACGTTCTCATTTAAAGCTCTCTTGTATTCAATTATCACGGGGGAATTATTTTCGTCAATACCAAGTGTATCAATTCGTCCTCTGTGTGTTTTTCCCGTTGAGTACTCACTCGCAAGAAATTTAATTCCCAGCAATGTTTCTAGATTTTTTTCTATATAATTTTGGAGGGATTTTTCCAGAGCAATCGATGAGCCTTTCAATTCTCTTGCGGAGTTTCCGCTGGTTTTGAAAATTCGAGTGTCACTCATTTTTCCTCTTTTCCGAATTATATTTAGACGTTTGAACCTGCATGTTTAATCGAAAACATATTAAATCAAAGTTGCGCTGGCGCACCTTTATTCTCTGTGAAGCCAATATCCCTACAATTATAAGTGTCAGTGAAGCAAAGATAATGACTTCTTTATTTTGACAACTTACAGGTAGCCTCAGGTCTTGATAACAATGCATAAAACCTTCAGAGAATTTAACGGTAAAACCTACATGCTCGATGAGTTCAGTTATTTCGGGCTTAGTAAATCAGATGCCGAGAAAAGAAAAGCCATGCTGAAGAAAAGCGGACTTGGGGTTAGATGCATAAAAAAGGCAAATGGCAAGTATGTAGTATACCAGGAATATCTTGGGGATATAAACGAAGAAGATGGGTCTTCGTTGTTTCGAGTGGGTTAAAGAGAGATGTAAAAA
>CAZCKG010000502.1:0-1734 GCA_964498825.1 uncultured Methanosarcinales archaeon | reverse complement strand
ACATTTGTGCTGAAATCAGCTACAGGAAGATCCTTTGGATCCTGAACGATTATTTCTTGGATTTTTGAAGCATTGTTGTCGTTTCCATTGCTTAAAGTTAGATTTACGGTATAATTTCCCGGAATTTTGTATATATAAGCAGGGTTTTTTTCTGTAGAATCTGAGATTCCATCGTTCTCAAAATCCCAGCTCCACAAAAGTGCATTTTGGGAATAATCTGTAAACTGGACGGAAAGTGGAGCAAATCCCTGTGTGATATTGGTACTGAAGTTTACAACAGGAATTACGGGTTCTTTTGATCTGGATACGGGTACAAGCGGGAAATAGTCAGTATAGTTTTCATTGATGTTATAAGGCAAGTCACCAATCCCATCTTCATTTGAATCTCCACATATCTGAGAAAAACCGATTCCATCAGGTTTTGCCCAGAAATTACCGCCAAGATAGGGTCCACCTACAACGTTAGTGCCGGAGGTACGAGAGATGTTCCAGATATCTCCGCCATAAGTTCCCAGATTTGCATTTATGGTATTATTAAAATAATTATTAAAGATTCTGTGCTCAGTAAACATGCCGTTCTCATGAGGAATATTAACACCACATTCTGTACTGAAAGTTATTGTATTGTTGAGTATTTCTATAAGTGAACACGTGTCATCCAGATTAATCCCAATAGTACAGTTTAAAATGTTATTATCATAAATTCCCGTTCCAAGTGACTGAGAAATGCTTATCCCATAGCCGCAGTAAGCAATCGTATTATTTCTAATATCTACACCACGATCATATGCAGAAATCGCTACGGAACAGTTAAAAATCGTGTTGTCGGACACAACGTCGCCTCCCCCACAACAGGCAAAACTTATCCCGACACCGTTTGAGATTTTATTTTTGGATATTAAATTGTGTGATGACCATGCTGACAGACTAATGCAACCTCTCTCAATAGTATTACCTGTCAGATTATTCCAACTGCTTTCTTCACCCAGAGAAATGGAATCGTTGAAAAGAAAGTTTTCTGAAATTGTATTATTATCAGCCTTAATAAGGCAAATTCCAAGCTGATTTTCAAATAAAGTGTTGTCTGTAATTCTGCAGTTGCTAACATTCTCAAGGCAAATTCCAGCTAAATAGTGAATAGAATCTCCTCCGTAGGTCACATAATCTCCCTCAGTCCCTGTAATGTTGAAACCACTGAGAGTTACATTGCTGGCTTTTATAAGAAAAACACTTTTATTTTCGTCCGGAGACTTTACCAGTACACTAGAATTCTTCGACTCTGATCTAAGAGTTAGCCTGGTTACGTTAACAATAACATTTTCATTATAAACTCCAGATCTCACGATAATCCTATCTCCGGGAAGAGAACTATTCACTGCTTCCTGAATGGATTTAAAATCCGCTCCAGAATCATCATCTACGGTAATTTCCTTTGCCGACGCAGTAGATAATATATAAATTGAAAAAATTAAGACAAAGATTATTGAATCTAGAGTTACTGAACACAACTTTTCCTTATTTTCCATTTATTTTCCTCTTTGTCCTCATTAACAATCAGTTAAAAATTATCAATAGAGTTCAAGTCCTAATAATGTTTATAGATTTCCTTCTAAATTGTTATCAGCAACTAACAACTAAAAAATAAGAAGGAAAAATAAGAAAGAAAAAATAAGAAAGAAAAAATAAGAAAGGGAAAATAAGAAAGGGAAAATAAGAAAGAAAAATAAGAAAGAA
>CAZCKG010000501.1:0-1734 GCA_964498825.1 uncultured Methanosarcinales archaeon | reverse complement strand
AAATAGGTTTTATTTTTCAGGCTCCATCTTGTTACTGTCCGATTTTTCAGGACTACATCCAGCGGTACTGCATTTACTCTCAATTCCTCTTGCGCTTGCGCAGATCTCGCAAATTCTTACCACAAAGTCATCGGCTTCGTTATCGATCAGATCCTGAGCAAGTTTTTCAATTAATTCTTTAGTCTCGCCCTGGAACTCTATACGATACCCTCTTTTTCCCGAGATGTACTGAGAAACTGCAGACGGCGCAATTCCCAGCAACTTTGCGGAAGCTGCCTGTGACTGACCTTTTTTAACAAGTTCGATTGCAAGACTGGCCCTAATAGCAGGAACCAGATCCCACACAATCTTTTGACACGGAGTTTCCATAGTTACCATCACTTTTTGAGATTTTACAATTGAACACGAATATAACTTATCTGCATATATATTTATTCTCAGTATAAAAAATAATGATAAGATTGGTCTTAAAGTCAATAGTTTAGAGAAAATGGCAGATTTTTGAGAATTGACTTCTTTTATCCAGATATTTAATGATAAAACTTATATAGTGACAATTGTTATGTTTATTCACAATTGTGAAGGTGCAAGTGTGATAGTTGAAGACAAGACCATCTATATGGACAATTCTGCTACAACCCCTACAAGAAAAGAAGTAGTCGAAGAGATGCTCCCCTATCTTACAGAAAATTTCGGAAACCCTTCTTCTATCTATGAGCCTGGGAAAACCTCAAAACAGGCAATTGAGAACGCGAGGAGGAAGGTTGCAAAAGCAATCGGTGCTGAAGAGAATGAAATATATTTTACATCCGGAGGTACCGAATCCGATAACTGGGCGATAAAGGGAGTAGCTTTTACAAACAGAAATAAAGGCAAACACATAATCACCTCCTCAATAGAACACCATGCCGTCCTTCACACCTGCATCTGGCTGGAAGGACAGGGATTTGAAGTAACTTATCTTCCCGTGGACAAATACGGAATGATTTCTCTTGAGGATCTGAAAAATACGATTAGACCTGACACTATACTTATTTCCATAATGCTTGCAAACAATGAAATAGGTACAATTCAGCCTGTAGAAGAAATTGGGAAAATCGCAAGAGAGAACAGGATTTATTTCCATACTGATGCGGTTCAGGCAATAGGTCATGTCCCTATAGACGTAAAAAAAATGAATATTGATCTTCTATCTCTTTCAGGGCACAAGTTCGAGGGTCCAAAAGGATGTGGAGCCCTTTACATACGGAAAGGGATTAAAATAGAAGCTCTTCTTCACGGGGGAGCCCAGGAAAGAAAACGCAGGGCAGGAACGGAGAATGTGCCTGCCATTGTAGGGCTCGGAAAGGCTATAGAACTTGCAACAGGCGAAATTGAAGAAAAGAACAAAACTCTGCTTGAGATGAGAGAGCGCCTGATTGAAGGACTTCTAAAAGTCCCGAAAACTCACCTCAACGGCCATCCCACAGAGAGACTGGCAAACAATGTTAATGTCACGTTTGAATACATAGAGGGCGAGTCTCTCCTGTTACTATTAAACGCTAAAGGAATTTATGCATCTACAGGAAGCGCCTGTAATTCCTCTTCACTTGAACCCTCCCATGTGCTGACAGCCTGTGGAGTTCCGCACGAAATAGTCCACGGATCCTTAAGGTTAAGCCTTGGAAGTATGAATACTCAGGAAGAAGTAGATAGGGTGCTTGAAGTTCTGCCTGATATAGTTCAGAGGCTGAG
>CAZCKG010000500.1:0-1752 GCA_964498825.1 uncultured Methanosarcinales archaeon | reverse complement strand
ATAGTATGTTCTAACAGTAACATAAAAAAGTAAATAACTTTCTGATTGATATATTGTAAATTGTAAATCTTATATAGTGCTTCTATAATTATGCAAACAAAAAATTCTGCTTTTCAGAATCCTATTACGACTGGTGGATTTCAGTTTTGTTGAAATGAATTTTTTGTAAGAATACTGTTTTTTTTAAATATGTTCATTATATAAAATGTATTTCTTCCTCAAATATTCTAATCATTGACTTTAAATTGGAATGCCGTTATTATTATAGGAACAATTATATCTCTTCATGAATTATATCCTTTTTGAATGGCTCAACTTAAAAAATGTATATATGTGGACGATTTACTTGCGGTTACTGTTCTTTCCTGTTTGGGAGTCTTATTTGTACTTGTTCCTCCTTTCAATGAGACTTTTCTCAGGATTCCACTAGCTTTGTCTGTCTTTTTTTTCGTTCCGGGTTATGCTTTCATAGCTGCGCTGTTTCCGGGGAAAATCGAACTCGGTGGGATAGAGCGCTTCACTTTGAGCGTTGGGTTCAGTATAGTGCTCACAGTTTTTGCCGGGTTCTTAATAAGTTTGCTTCCCTGGGGTTATCGCCCTGGTCCAATAGTTATATCTGTTCTGGGGATGACAGCGTTCTTCAGTATTGTTGCACTTTTTACACGAAAACTGCGGGATGAAAGTGACCAGTTCTCTTTTTCTGTTAAAGAATTTATTAAGTCTATTCAATCGGATGAGGTTGATGAAGATTCCGGGGAACCGGAAGAAACGGCTGTTACTACTGAAAAAAGGCGTTTTCACAGGTCAAGAAGTAAGGTTAAAGCTCAGGGTTTGAGATACCGACCTGATAAGGGTGAGAAAATACCTTCTCGATCTCCCGAAATTGAAAGGGCCTTGATAATTGCTCTTGTTGGTTCGATATTAATCTCTGGTGGGATGCTGGCATATGCTAAAATGACTTACGAAGAAGAAACTTTCACAATGCTTTACCTTCTTGGGCCGGATGGAAAAGCAGAAGGTTACCCCACAGAGAGTTTAATTGATGTTCCTCTTAATGTGACAGTTGGAATTGAGAATCATGAGCTTCAGGATGTAAACTATATCTTGCAGATGAAAGCTGACGATGAAATAATAGATGAACTGAATATTTCCATAAAAGATGGAGTTACCTGGCGGAAAGATATTACATATACACGCGAAAAACTGAAGACCGGTAGGTCCAAACTTGAATTTGCGCTCTTTAAGGATAAGCCAGATAGCTCACCATATAGATCTGTTCACCTCTATCTTGAAAATATTAATTCTATCAATCATATAGATCCTGCAAAATACGCTGAGGTTCCTGAAGTTGAGAACGGTGAAATGGAACTTTCAACAGGCTGGGAATTTTCTTCAAACTCTGACAGTATTACAGGTTCATATTTAAACAGTTCAGGAATAAGTTCTTCCTTTGCATACGGAATAGCAAATTCATATGATGGAAACCTGTCCGGTCTTCCGGAATATGGGGCAATTTCTCAAAACATAGAATGTAAAGGAGATACTATGGTTCTGCTCTCTGCATATGTAAAGAGCTCGTCCGATTCGAGCTTCGGGGAAGCCAGTAATCAGACAAAATATATTTCTGTCAACGGAGTAACCGTCTGGACAGAGGAAATTACTGAAAATGAAGACTGGCAGCATGTTATAATGCCGATTTCCCTGCAGGCAGGCAGCAACAATCTCACACTCGGTCTGGGCCAGACTTATGGA
>CAZCKG010000499.1:0-1762 GCA_964498825.1 uncultured Methanosarcinales archaeon | reverse complement strand
TAAGAGAATTGAATTTATTAAGAGAATTGAATTTATTAAGAGAATTGAATTTATTGCCTCATATACTTTAGGATAAGAAATTTTACTGAAAAACGAAATTTGAACTTAGAGAATAGTTTATTTCATAAGAGAGTTGCTAAATAAATTTTGATATTGAATTTAACGGAAGTCAAAATTTAATTCTCCTTTAGACATATTTGGTTGTAAAAAAGAAAACTTATGCAAGGTAATTTAGAAAGTATTATTCAGAAAGTATATAAAATTAGTAAAAACGTTTATAAAAAAGTTTATATTGAATAGAGTAATTTAAGAAATGTATTAAAAAAATGATATCAATAAGTACTCTAAAAACGTGGTTACAATGACTCACGTGAAAAAAACATGCCCCTTTTGCGGGAAGGAATTCTTTGTCCTTGAAAATGCTGAAAATAAAGCAGTTTACTGTACTCTGGCATGCCTGAGAAAAGCTCAGGAAAAATTCAAGTCCAGAGGAGCAACCTTTCCGGGTTTTGGTTAAGCATTTTGTAAGGTGAAAAATGAAAAATATGGAGAACACCCTTTAAAACGGAAACGTTTTCCATCCATTTTTATTTTAAAAAACAAAGACTTACTTTTTACTTTCCAGCTATTTTTTTCGCAATTTGGGTTACATATCTACCCTGGTAACGAGCCATTGCTAGCTCATTATCTGACGGCTGGCGGCTTCCGTCTCCTGCGGCAATTGTTGAAGCGCCATATGGACTGCCACCTGTAATTTCATCCATTCTTGTCTGCCTCTTTTCTGCATAAGGAAGACCTACAATAATCATTCCGAGATGCAGCAGGGTGACATGAGATGTGAGGATTGTGGATTCCTGGCCCCCATGCTGCGTTCCGCTTGAAGTGAAGACGCTCCCCACCTTTCCTACAAGAGCATCTCTACTCCATAACCCTCCAAGCCCATCAAAGACTGTACGCATCTGTGCTGTCATCATCCCATAACGAGTGGGAGTTCCGAATATCAGCGCATCGGCTCCTGCAAATACTTCCTCATACATATCCCTTGTCAGTACAGGAATATGGGCAAAAAGTTTCTTTGTCTGAATTGCCCCCATTTTCACCAGAACTTCTTCAGGCAGAGTCTCAGGCACTTGATAGATTTTTACTTCAGCTCCTTCGACTTCTCTTGCTCCTGCAACTACGGCTTCCGCCATCTTGTAAATGTGCCCGTAAAGACTGTGAAATATCACGTTGACCTTAACCATTCAATCCCCTTTGAGAAATCAATTAACATATAAGTAAAAAATTTGGATTTCAGATAAAAATAACGTAAGTGATGATTTTTCAAAAACTCCAAATTCCTTCCTAAAAACAATTTTCTGATTCCTTATATAGCTTATTAGAAAAAGTCAATTTTTTGCTACCATCTGTCTCAGGCTTTACTAACCTCATTTCGCTGCAAGCACTACTGCAGGAAAGTAGATTAGGAATTACCAGTTCCTGATAATGAGATGTATCAAAATAGTTATTAGGAAATATGCTGTATAAGCTCGACATGCCCCTTCTTTCTATCGTAATGCCTTCCATGAATGAAGAAGAAACCATCCGAATTTGCATAGAGAAAGCCCGGACTATATTCAAAAAATATGGAATAGAAGGGGAGATCATAGTTGCTGACAACTCATCAGACAGAACCCCAGAGATTGCAGCGTCTATGGGTGCAAAGGTAATAGGCCCGATAAAAGGATACGGAAATGCCTATCTCAAAGGGCTTGCCGAAGCA
>CAZCKG010000498.1:0-1786 GCA_964498825.1 uncultured Methanosarcinales archaeon | reverse complement strand
TAAATATCCATTAAGTATATATATTTCATTATAGTGAGTTCAGGGATCTGAATTTCTTCTTCATAGGTATTCATCATCATTTCTTCTTGGACAGGAGGCTTACTTTGGGAACAATTAGCGAAAAAATCTTTTCCCGGGCTGCGGGGAATGAGGTAGTGGCAAACGATTTTGTGCTGGCAGATGTAGATTATGCAATGGCACATGATGGTACGTCGGTGCTTGCAGTAAATGCTTTTAAGGAAATGGGAGTGGAAAAGGTCTGGGACCCGTTGAGGATAGTAATTCCTTTCGATCACATAGCTCCTGCAAACAGTGAGACTTCAGCTATTTTGCAGAAGGAGATTAGAGAATGGATAAAGGATCAGGGAATTCCCAACTTCTATGAAGTCGGAGAAGGGATTTGCCATCAGGTGCTTCCTGAAAATGGATTTGCTCTGCCTGGAAAACTTGTTGTGGGAGCCGACTCGCATTCCTGTACTTATGGTGCTTTCGGTGCCTTTGCAACAGGAGTTGGGGCTACTGATATGGCTGAAATCTTCGCTACAGGCAAACTCTGGTTCAGAGTTCCGGAAAGCTTCAGCATGACTGTTGAAGGGAAGCTTGGAGAGGGTGTTCATGCAAAGGACCTGACGCTTTATCTTATCGGAAAAACCGGAATTGATGGCGCAACCTACAAAGCTGTGGAGTTTTACGGACAGGCAATCAGTGAACTTTCGGTTGCAGGCAGGATGACACTCTGCAATATGGCGATCGAGATGGGAGCAAAGTCCGGGATTGTCCCGCCTGACAAGAAAACCTTCGATTTTTTGAAAAACAAAGCCGTCGCCCCTTATGAACCTGTATATGCTGACTCTGATGCCGCATATGTAGAAGAATTCACCTACTCTGCTGACGATATTGAGCCTCAGGTAGCCTGTCCTCATCAGGTAGACAATGTAAAACCTGTGGGAGAGGTTGAAGGGACTCATATTGATCAGGTCTTTATCGGGACATGCACGAATGGTAGGCTTGAAGATCTTGAAATAGCAGCCCAAATTCTGAAAGGAAAGAAGGTTGCTGTCAGGACTATTGTGATCCCTGCGTCCCGAACGACTCTTCTTGCAGCAATCGAAAACGGAACGATGGAAACCTTGTTGAAAGCAGGAGTAACCATTGCAACTCCTGGCTGCGGCCCATGTCTCGGTGCTCATCAGGGCGTACTTGGGGAAGGAGAAGTCTGCGTTTCAACCGCAAACAGGAATTTCAAAGGCAGGATGGGAAAAGGTGGCTTCATTTATCTCGCATCGCCTGCAACAGCAGCAGCTTCGGCTCTAAACGGAGAAATTACTGATCCAAGGATAGTTTGAAGCCTGGATGTTTAGATTGAAGCGTTTAATCAGAGTTTTCCACAGGATAATTTAAAACCTGATGTAAAAGCCTTGCTTTTAAGTTAGTTTATCCAGCTTAATCTTTTTTCCATCTTCTTTCTATTCATTTTTCTTTTTTATTTAACTTTGTTAAATTCCTGTTCAAATACGGCGAAATTTTATACCATGAATTGCATATATATGGACAGGAGGGAATAACTATAACTGAAGAGCTTAGTCATGAAAATCTTTCACATTTGATTGAACACTGGATAGAACATAATGAAAGTCATATTCAGAGCTTTAGGGAATGGGCACAGAAAGCCAAAAAAGACGGTTTTCTTGAAGCTGCTGAAGATATCCTTGAAGCTGCAAACAAAGTTGAGGAAGCAAATGAGCTTCTTAACAAGGCAAGAAAAGGGCTTTTTAGCGTCGATTAA
>CAZCKG010000497.1:0-1787 GCA_964498825.1 uncultured Methanosarcinales archaeon | reverse complement strand
TTAGTTTAGGAAGTGGATGTATATAAACTATTTTAAAAATAATAAATCTTTAAAGGAATGAATGGTACTGCATCAATCATCCATTATTCAACAATTCTGAATAGTTATTCCATCAGATTCTCATTAGAATACTTATTAAAATTTACATATGAGATTCCCCAATTCTATCGAAAAAGTTTCGTAATTCACTGAATAGTTGATGGGGCATTCGATAACAACTACCTTATTCAGGGCAAAAGCTTTTTCAAGAACTTCTATAAGATCGTCTCCCTCTCTGACCTTGATGCCTGCAGCTCCAAAGCTCTCGGCAAAGAGAGAAAAATCAGGGTTTCCATAATCCAGCCCGAAGTCCTCAAAATGTTTTTTCTTCTGCTTCCATTTAATGAAGCCAAAAGCATTGTCATTGAGAATAAGGACAACAACAGGAATTCTATAGCGTATTGCTGTCTCGAGCTCCTGACAGTTCATCATGAAACCCCCATCCCCACAGATTGCAAGCACCCTTCGTTCAGGATGAAGAAGTTTTGCAGTAATCCCTGCAGGTAGCCCCGCACCCATAGATGCCAGGGCATTGTCCAGAATAACAGTATTAGGAGCATAGGTCTTGTAAAGGCGAGAGAACCAGAGCTTGTAGATTCCGTTGTCCAGTGTGATTATATCCTCTCTCCCAAGCACTTTTCTGACATCCTGAACCACTGTCTGGGGAAGAGGGGGATAACCATTTCTGGCAGGAGAGTCTATTTTTTCCTCAATAAAACGCCTGGTATTCTTAAAGATGGGAAACTCTCGTTTTTCAGGTATGTTTGAGGCAAGTTCTTTCATTGAAGAGGCAATGTCTCCAATGATTTCTATTGAAGGATTAAAATATCTGTCAGGTACGGATTCCACAAAGTCAACGTTTATGATTTTTTTGTCCAGGTCCCTGTTCCAGAGGTAGGGAGGGTATTCCACGATATCATATCCTACTGTAATAATCAGGTCTGCCCCATCAATTCCACAGTTGACATAATCTCTGGCGTGGATCCCTGTTGCAAAAAGGCTGTAAATGCAGTCGTCAGGAACAACTCCTTTCCCCATCTGGGTGTGCACTATGTAGATGCCCGTTCTTCTTACAAATTCCTCAAGCTCTTTAGTGATTGCTTTTCGGTTAGCTCCAGAGGAAACGATAATCAGGGGGTTTTTAGCTTCACAGATCATCGCTACGGCCTTTTTTATGGCTTCAGGATCAGGGTAAGGAATTTTAATTTCAGATCTCTTCTGGATTGTTGCCTCTGTTTCTTCTTCAGCTACATCCTCCGGAAGTTCTATATGCACAGCCCCTGGTCTTTCAGCTTCTGCATGTTTGAAGGCGTTCCGGATTACTGTAGGAATCATCCCCGGGTCGGTGATAGATACGGCTTTTTTGCAGAGCGGCTCCATCATCCTGACGACATCGACAAGCTGAAAACGGGCCTGCCAATTGTCAGTAAGTGCCTTCTGTCCGGATATGGAGATAAAAGGAGCTCCTGTCAGCTGTGCCTGGGCAACGCCTGTAACCAGGTTAGTAGCTCCTGGTCCAAGCGTCGAAAAACAAACTCCTGTTTTGCCTGTCAATCTTCCGTAGGTTGCAGCCATGAACGCTGCAGCCTGCTCATGCCTCGTTATTATCAATTTAATTTTTGAGTGCCTTAGAGACTCAAGAAGGTCGAGATTTTCTTCACCTGGCAGTCCAAAGATGTATTCCACACCTTCTTCTTCAAGCTGGGAAACAAAAAGATCCGAAGCTTTCATGAAAAAACTCCAATACT
>CAZCKG010000496.1:0-1811 GCA_964498825.1 uncultured Methanosarcinales archaeon | reverse complement strand
TAAAAAAAGTAGATTCTAAATGTGGGCGTCTTTATGAATTTATAGGCATATTTTTGATTGCTATTTTTACTATTTCCTTTGCCAAAAAGTTACTTATGGATGAAGATTTCTGAATTATGATTATTTTTGCATGTATACTTCTTTTCAGATTTATTTCCGGTAACCGAAGGGCCTGATAAAGCGTAGAAAAATAAATTACTGTATGAAAAATAAATGTGCTGGCAGACAAATATTTATAATAAGTATCGGTAGTTTATATTGAGGTAAAAACGTAAAAGTACTTTATAGTGGGGGAGAAGTATGAAAATTCGAGTAGTTAGTTCAAGAGAGGAGATTTTCACTCTCAATCCTAATGAGCGTGTAGTTCATCTGGCCTTCAGGCCTTCGAACAAAGACATCTTTGCACTGGTTGAAACATGCCCTAAAATTGAGGTAATTCAGTTACCCAAATCTTACAGGCGTACAGTCTCAAAATCTATAGAAATGTTCCTTGAAATGCAGAGAATCCAGCTAATCGAAGGAGATGTCTGGGGGCACAGGAAGGACATTAATGAATATTACAGTATTCCATCCTCAGTAATTGAGAAGATAAAGGAACTGAAATCTGAAGGTACACCTGCTGAGAGAATCGAAGAAAAAGTCTCAAGGGAAAGCAAGCTCAATCCTGAAATGGTTGCTTATATCTTGACCAAGGAAGCTTCTTCCTGAAAATATCAGGCAGATTTCCACTTATATCTTTAGTGCAGGTAAAAACGTAATATCCATCTATTTCTGGTTTCAAGCCTAGTCCCCAAACTTGGATGCAGGCTTGAACACTAAAGTTAAGGAAGCCCTTTAAAGGCTTCCTAACTATGGATTATAGCATGAGCTGGCCATCTTAAGTATACTCGATATGTTTTTTAATACTATTAATAAGTATAATTTCTTTTGTCTTTACTTCCTGGTTACTGTGAGTTTTGTTCATTTGTCATTATTTCAGTCTTATTTTTGGAAACTCTCTCAAAGAAATCTTTACAGTCTTTTCTGGATAAAAGGGGTAGTAAACAGTAATAAATTATATACTTTAGAAGGTTGTAATCTTTTTAAGCATATAGAATTAAAAATCTAGAGGAGACCGAAGGGTTGCAATTAGAACTTATAGAAATAATCTTTCTTTCGGAAAAGCGAAAACAATTATTACTTTTTCTGGCAAATGGGCCGAAGAATATTAATGAAATTACTGAATCCCTTCAAGTTCCCTCAACTGCTATTCTACCTCAAATAAAAAAATTAAAAGAAAAATCTCTAGTCCTCCAGGAAGGCAAAAGCTATACCTTATCCCTAATAGGAAAAATCCTTGTTGACAAAATGAAGCCACTTGTAAGTATTATGGACGTTTTCGAGGAAAATTTGGAGTACTGGACTGAAAGAGATCTGCAGGGAATTCCCCTTTCCTTTCGAAGAAGACTAGGAGAGCTAGGAAAGTGCAAACTGATTCAGCCCGATCTTGACAGAATGTTTGAACTTGACCCGGAAATTGTGGACAACCTCTTTAAGTCCAAAAGTATACTCGAATGCATATCCTACTTTCATCCTTCTCTTATTTCCCTGTGTCAGGAGCTTGCAGAAAATGGGGTTGAAGTGTCCTTTCTGATGTCTGAATCAGTTTTTCAACGATATTCGCAGGATTTTGTAGAAGACTTCCGAAGTATGCTGAACCTCAAAAATATCAGCTTTTTTTTATATTCCGGAGAACTCAGGATTGCAAACCTTATTGTCACGAATAAATTTTTCATGATTTCTCTTTTTCCGAAGAGCCAGAAACATTTTGA
>CAZCKG010000495.1:0-1816 GCA_964498825.1 uncultured Methanosarcinales archaeon | reverse complement strand
AAAGTATTTTAATTAAAAAGATTTTATGCGCATATAATTATATATATGAAGAGAGAGTATTATTATTTAAATCAATTCGGAAAAAACAGATTTTGTGAGATACTCCCACAAATCCAGAACTTACATCAGTAGAAATATATAATTTAATACAATAAAAATATGAAGGAAGGACTGATTTAAATTAATATATTTCTATTAATCTGAGAATATTTGATAAAAGAATGATGTCAGAAGTAAATAAAGATCACTTTTCTGATTAGACGGTAGATGATAGTTGTGGCAGATAATGAGTTTACATCAGAGGAAATTGATTTTAAAATGGGAGAAATTGAATACGAAATGGTAGAGCTTTTAAGAAGGCTCAATATCAACAGGCCAGTTGCACTTACCCTTGCGTGTCTCTCCAAAAGAGAGGAAATATCTTCCCAGAGCATTGAAATGGTATCAGGTTTAAGGCAGCCCGAAGTCAGCATTGCAATGCGTTATCTTCGAGAAAATGATTGGATAAACATGAGGGAAGAAAAGAAGAACCAAGGAAAAGGCAGACCTGTTAAACTGTACAAACTTACAGTCCCAATGGAAACGATTATCGATGCAATTGAAGAAAACGTAATGGCTGAGAGCAGGAACATAACCCAGAATATAGAACGTCTAAAGAATCTAACCTGATAACTGACAAAGCTCTTGGTCTCTCCAAGAAAACCTAGTCAAAGATTTCGATAAAAAATTTCATAATTTTCTTAATTAATATCTGGGTTTTATAACCCGGATAAGATTCCTTCTTTTGGACAAAAATGAAAAAAATCTATTATTAGTACTATTAGTACTATTATTATACTGTCTTTTATATTGACATCTCACCTTTTAGAATAAATACTCCATTATTATTTTCATGGAAATTCTGGATTTCAAACAATCTTAATACATTTTAAAGAAATACTCTATTTTGAGAACTAACAATAGCTTGGAATTCTACACATTTTTAATAAATTAAAGGCATCATAAAGGAATCTCATGAGAAGATTATCATTCCTGAAAGAAACCTCACAGCAACTTTCAAACAATATGGTGTGCATAGTATGAACTGTATGAGTTCTGAAATTGACCAATCCCTGCAAAAAGAGAAAATCAGCATCATAAGACGTCACGTGAGAGATATGAACCACTGATACAATCTAAATTAAAAAGATAATTTAAAAAATATAAAAAATAAAACATAAGTAAATATTTATATTAATTCACTCTATAATGGTTCTTCGGGTGATTTAATGGTAGATGAAAGTGGTTTAGCAATGGAAATTGCTAACGTACACGATGAGATCCCTCTCATGATGGGATCAAAAGAATATGAAATGATTGAATTATTTAGAAGAATCAATGTCAGCAGGCCAATCGCTCTTACCCTTGCCTGCCTTGCAAAAGGAAGGGAAATATCTTCCCAGAGCATTGAAATGGTATCAGGCCTGAGACAACCGGAAGTCAGTGTTGCCATGCGGTACCTCCGCGAAAATGACTGGATTGACATTCGGGAAGAAAAAAAATCGAAAGGTAAGGGCAGACCGATCAAGCTGTACAGGCTAACAGTCCCTATGGACCGTATTGTCAGCAGGATCGAAGAAGAAATCATAGCCGAAAGCAAACTTGTGCTCAGGAACATCGAACGCCTGAAACACATTGCCTGAAATTTATGATAGGGAATGGAATGGCCTGAAGTCAGATGCAATATTACCGGAAGTAATTACAAAAAGTATCTGGATTTCTACTGTTTAAAAGCTATTCTGTCTTAAAGGGGATTCCCCCTACCCTACACTTTTTT
>CAZCKG010000494.1:0-1825 GCA_964498825.1 uncultured Methanosarcinales archaeon | reverse complement strand
GTTCAGATAAGAATTCGGATAATGGTTTGGATTCAGCTACAGGTTCGGAAGAAAGCTCTGATGGAAGTTTAAATACTGAATCATGTTCGGATTCAAGAATCGAGTCAGTCACTGACCCAAAAATTTCCAGGTTCAAAGCGGAAGTTTCAGACTCGATTTTCTCTTGAGATTCAGTCTCTTCTGCGTAGTTGGAATCTTCAATATACTTAATTTCATCATCAGGCCTGGTAGAAATTTCTATCCTGAAATTTGGATCTTTAAAGTCAATAGCTTCAACCAGCTTTGAAAGTCGGCTTTCGGTTTCTTCGTCCACTCTTGACCTTGAAATATTCGGGTTTCGGACAATTTCATCAATTATTAACCCGCCGTCGTTTAAGTTCAGTCTTTTGATTTCGTCTGCAACAGCATGGTCAGGATCTGAAAATGCGACTTTTAAAACATCAGCCGGTAAGGACTCTTTTATCCTCCGGTCGTTGACCTTTGACACAAGAACTCCTTTACTCAGCAGATGCTCTTCGATCTCACTGAGGGATAAAACTATTCCCGAATCTCCGGAAATTTCCAGAAACACAACTGAGCCGGACAACTCTTCAAGATGCTCATTTACTGCAGAAAAAATTTGTTCAAAGGGGTTTTCTTCCTTACAGAGTGTAACCGGAATAGTAAGAAAATGGCGCGTAGGAATTGTACGTCTGCTGATCTCTATCTCTTCGCCTGAAAGTGTGATAATATTGTAGGAACGGGGCTCGTTTTCGGATGCACTGTTTCGCTCCGTACTCCCTGGATATGTAGCCCAGGCATCTCCTACCTTAATTTTTTCATATTTATGATAATCGCCAAGAAGGATTGCATCAATCTTAAAAGGAAGCTTTTCAAGCACCTCAGCACAGTCCCATTCAGCATATGGGAAAGGTTGCACAATCTGATGCATTACAAGTAATTTTCTGCAGCTTTCCGGAAGATTACAACTTTCCGGAGTTTCAAACCCGGAATAATCGAAGACGGGGATTTTTGACTTCGGGACACTGTCGATTCCGTAAATTGCCACCGAATCGCCATTTCCACCTCTCGTCTCTATAATCCGCGGCTTCGTCCCAAGCCGTGCCGCAAGCCCCATTTCCTCAAAAAGGTCAAGCCATTGAGTATTCTGCTTGCTTTCATGGTTCCCGACAATTCCAAAGAAAGGTATTTCTACAGCCTTCAATCTTGACAGGATGCTGATCGTCTCCAGGAGATCTTCAAGAGTAGGGTTCCTTGAATCGAAAAGGTCTCCAGCATGCACGACAGCATCGACCTGCATATCAATAGCATCATTTATAACAAGTTCAAAAGCCTTAAAAAAGTCCTGCCTCCGGACCTCACTGTGGTACTGCCTGTAACCAAGATGCGTGTCTGCAGTGTGGAGTATCCTTATTTCCCTGGCCATGGTTTCATCAGTCTCTGGTTTTTACGTTATAAGGATTTCTATATTAGTATTTAACTCATTTCCACAGAAAATCCACTTGAGCCGAATAAGGAAATTTGGTGTCTCGATAAAACAGGTTGTAGTTGATTAATTTCCTATGATTTACAGAGCAGTTGCCATCCCATGTCAAGCTATAGAGTATTCTATGAGATAAATTATAAAAAATAGAATAGTGACAAGAAAATTATCTAAACTAACAAAATTCACTAAACCAATTGTAGTTGTAGTTGTTTAGGTAATTACATAGCTCACGAAAAACAAAAACATAAAAAAAAATTAAAATCAACATTTAATTAGAAATAGGGAAGTCTATGAAAACTTTTATTTTAGCTTTTGATTCATTTTATCCAGTAAAGCAAT
>CAZCKG010000493.1:0-1828 GCA_964498825.1 uncultured Methanosarcinales archaeon | reverse complement strand
TTATTAAGCAGCTGTTTTTGCTCACTTTACTCCGCATCGGATAGTGATTTCTTTGTACGGTTTACAATAAAAAATTTCATAAGTACAGCCCCTGCCATCATGACTCCAAGAACCATAGGAAAATAAGGAGACCTTATTATATCCCATCTACCGGACCAGACAAGGAATCCGGCGAGGAAAAGAGCTGAAGATCCCACAATTCCTGAGATTTCCAGGGGAATTTTGATTGAGCCTAGAGTAAACCTGTTTTGATTTTCGAGAAATTCAATGCGAGACTCAAGTTTTTTTATGTATTCGTATTTCGCAGTCTCTTGATCCCTGAAATTCTGAACTTCTTTATCCATCCTTTCGATTTCCGGCTTCAAGTTGTCATGAACAAAACCTGATAATTCGGAGATTGAGGCCTGAAGAGCACGAAGACTTTCGGAAAGACCGGAGAAGAGCTCGTTTATACTCCTGATTTTGTAGCCAGTTCCTGAAGTTTCGGAAGAATTATCCACAGAAAGAATAGAAATATCCGAGGTGCTACCTGAAGGAAGGACTGCACTGAGAGCAAGACTCGAATTATTCCCCTCTGAAAATGATGGAACTGAATTAGAAAGCAAAGAATTTCCATGAAGAGGGATAGAAGATTCAGGAGATACAGAAGGCATCTGTGGAAAAACTGCGGGGCATGCAACAATAGTCCCTGAATTTTCCTCAGGAAAAGGATCAGAGAAATTCCCAGAGAAAACTCTTTCAGCCTCCAGGGAAGGAGGAGTTTCCACTGAAAGGCGCCTTTCGACTGCCCTGAGCCTTTTTTCAAAACTCCTTATACTTTGATCGAAAACCTCAATTCTCCCCTGCAGATCCTCCCTGATTTCTGGTTCTTCCTGATGTAACTTGTTCAATGAACCATTACCCCCACAAAATTCATTATAAAGAATCTGACCCGAGACTATATAAAAATTTTGAAAACATAAAATAATATTATTTAGGATAATATTAAAAATGACAACATAAAGCTGTTAGCAAAAAGAGAAAAATCAAAGGAGTTTGAAAAGGAAATTGAGAAAAAATTCACATTAAATTCTTCGAATTACGTACCTGATAAATAAAAATAATTTTCACTTACCTTTTTTGTTATTTGCTCCATCATTACCTTAGGATAGTGAGGTTTTCTTTTCTTTGGTTTTTCAAAACCGTGAAAAACGAATCTGTAAATTTCCACCGAAGCCCAAATGTGACTTTGATCAAGAATGCAAATCATCTTTGAGGTAGTTCCATTGCCATTGAAATGACAGTAAGGTAAATTGGCAGGAGAAATAAATGAAATCTACCCTAGCCTGGCCCCCCTCCAGAAATTATTAAAGTAAAATTATATTTAACTTATTTATAAAAAATTAGTTTAAGTAAAAAAGTAATCCCTTGTATTTATTTTCAATGCAATTAAAATTTTCAAAACAATATAATTTTTGAGTCATATTAAACTTTCAAGTTAAGAACAATCTTTTTTATCGATTATGATATATATAACCATGCTATTATTTATGTACAGATTAGGAGTAATAGGGTTTCCTCTTAATCTTTGGGTTGGATCGCAGGTAGGGTTTGAGAATAGGGACTCACATCCCTACCATCTACTTCTAAATTAATTCTCAGAAAATAATCTCCTTTTGTTCGAACATAGACTCAAGATAAAAGCAACCGTGTATAAGCCTGTACATTTCTTAACGATCTTTATTGCTTTGTCTGGATTTTTGAGGCTTATTCTTACATCAGATACTCCTCAGAATGTGCGATCAAGAGGATAAATTCTAAATAGAATCTAAGATACTCAATTTGAGAC
>CAZCKG010000492.1:0-1840 GCA_964498825.1 uncultured Methanosarcinales archaeon | reverse complement strand
AAAGGGTTAAGAGTTAAAAGAAAGAAGAAAAGAGAAAAATTATTCCAGCATCCATCTCCATACTGATTTAACTATTATTTTTTTCTTCCCTCCTTCACGTTCAATTTCCAGGGTTTCTTCGTCGTCCATAGTTAGAATAAGTCCTTCGGAAAGCCCATAGTTTTCCATAGCTTCCATAAGTCCGAGAATTTCCCTCTCCATGGATGTCGGGGTTCCAAAGTAGATTGAGACCTGAATTGCAGCCGAAACTTCCTGGCTGTCTTTTTCCTTGATAAGAAAGTCGCATTCCCTCTGACCCTGGAAATAGAATACCTGTTTTTCCTGCCTGAGCAGTTCAAGAAATACAAGGTTTTCAAATCTCAGTCCAAGGCTGTCAGGATAATTGGGATATACCGCCTTAAAGAAACCCGTATCTCCTGCATAAACTTTACAGGGAATTTCTGCTTTTTCTTCTTTTATAGGAAGGTGATTGAGTTTAGGAACCCGGTAAAAAAGAAAAATATCCTCCAGATAATTCATATAGCTGCGGATAGTCTCTTCATTTTCGATCCCACTTACCTTTTTTAAAGTATCAAATGAGTATTCTGAAGCCATATTCGAAATCAGGAATATGGCAAGTTTTTTTAATTCACTGCTGTCATGGATGTTATATCCTGCAGCAGCCCCTTGCCGTAGAATTTCCTCAAAATATTTTTGAACAAGCCTGATATCCCCGTTTTTGATTACAGCCGGAAAACCACCGTTTTCAAAATACTGCAGGAACATACATAGCATTTCATCACATCGAGAAGGAGTAAGAAAGTTTGGTTTTGGTATTCTGGCACCTTTCAGGAGAAGGTATTCTTTGAAAGAGAAGGGAAGAAGCTTTAAAATTTTACTTTTACCTTCAAACCTGGAAGAATAATCTCTTGCTTGAGGAACTGAACTAGAAGAAGTTATGAAAATGCCTGTCCCCTGCCTGTGTAGCTTTTCAACCCAGTTCTCCCAACCAGGGACATTCTGTATTTCATCTAAGAAATAGTAAGTTTTTGCTTTTTCGTTTCTTTTATTTCTCTCAAGTTCCTCTTTGTAAATTTCTGCTGCAACTTCTTCAATTCTCTGGAAACTTTCCTTGCCTGATTCCTGAATTTTGTTATCCTCAAAATTAATATAAATTTTTACACCCTGCAGCCCTGCGGCAAGCTGGCTCAGGAGGGAGGTTTTACCTGCACGTAGAGGCCCGGAAATAAATGTGATCTCATTTTCTTCCAGACAGGCAGGAAAAGAAATACGGGAAATTAAATCGGAGGAATTTTGAAAAAGAGTTTGATGAGTTTGCATCAGGGGGAGAAGTTCAGATTCTTGCATATTATCGAAATAATTTGTGAGTTTAGACTATATAGTTATTCTGGCACAAATAAATATTTTTAGTGGATAGTAGACCCTGATAGCTCAGATGTAAAAAACTATTACAGATTACTAATCCATATTTTCGGGAACATAAGGGACCGCGTCGTAATCTTCAGTATAATCCAATATCAATAAAAATAGGCCTGACCGGATATTACAGAAACATATAAATAAAGGAGTAAATATAATCTCTTGGAAAAAATAAAGGAATAATAGCTACATGGGATCATAAAAATTCTCAAAACTATCAGGACTTAGTCTTTTTTTGGCTCATAAACTGTTTTCTTTTTTCCGCATCTTGAGCATACAAAATATTTTTCTTTTATATTTGAAGAATATATGTTCAAACCACCACTTCTCTCCCATTTATGAAGTCCAAAGAAGCACAAAATGCTTCTCCGTTTAGTTTTTCCAGAAATTTGGGATGGAGCCTTGTAATTCAATAATTTCA
>CAZCKG010000491.1:0-1856 GCA_964498825.1 uncultured Methanosarcinales archaeon | reverse complement strand
ACCAGACACAATCTTTCGGTATTAATAGGAAAAAGAAGGAGAGACATGCAACAGATAAAGATTTTTTTGGAGATAATCTTTTTGGTAAATTAATTTGAGAAATTCTATGTACATTATACATTAGGTTCAGAGAATACTATCTGGTTTTAGAAATACTTTTGATTGATTGAATATCTTGCTATTTTCAGAGCTGCAAATAAATTTTGATTTCTTTTTCTGATAGAAGCTTTTTCAATATATTGCATTATTAGGATTCTCCTTCTATCAGTCAGTCGGTCCTTTCTTCTATCGATCGACCTGAGTACTTTCTATAACCCCACTCGGCGAAGAAACAAAAAAGGACTGTAAGAGCAAGCAGCAAGAGGGTGATTTTTGAATTCACAAACTGATAATATGCCAGTATTCCAAAGAAGACAAGGCTGCTGAGGAGGGAAATCCATATAAGATAAGGTTTTGCTCCCGTCTCTTTTAGCAGGCGGAGATGGGAAATGTTAACCGCCATATAAATTATAAGGTTGGAGGCACTGGCAAGCATGCCTATTCCTTCAAGTTGTAAAAAGTTTGCACAGAAAATAACCAGACTTGATGTAATAAAAAGTCCCTCAGTACCTTTTTGCCAGATTTTCCTCTCAAAATACTGCGGTAATTCTCCATCTCTCGCAAGCATATAACTTACGTTTGCACCACCGTAAAGCGAGGCATTAATTGCAGACGATGTTGAAAAAAGAGCAGCTAAAGCCATTATCTTGAAGCCTGAATTACCAAGGAAAGGTTTTGCAGCAGCTGCAAGGACATAGTCTTTTGCGTTTTCAATTTCAGGGACTGAAAGGTTACCTATTACTGCGAGGCTGACGGATACATAGATTAAAATTACGAGCAAAACACTTAGATAGAGAGCTTTCGGAAGGATTTCTTCTGGTTTTTCCATATCTTCTGCGGCGTTTGTTATCAAATTAAAGCCCTGGTATGCAAGAAATACTATTCCTGCACCGAAAAAAATATTTTTTGGAGCTGGCCAGGTTGAGCTGGAGAGACTTTCAGGATTCATGTAAATAATGCCGGCAGCAGCAAAAAGAAACAAAATGAAAATTTTTATAAAAACAATAACTATTTCCGATTTTCCAACAGCATTTGCTCCTATGTAATTAATGGCAGTAAAGACAAGTATTATTGCTGTAGCAAAAACGTTTGCCCAAATCTGCGGTGAGCCAGGAGGCAGAAAAGTTACCGCATAGTATGAAAAACCTTTTGCATACAAAGAAAGGGCGAAAACGTAACTTATCCACAGCAAGAGATTGAGCCCTCCGGTTAAAACCCCGTCTCCCAATCCCTTAAGGAGAAACTCTACAGGTCCACCTGCAGAAGGATATCGAACTCCCATTTTCGCAAACGAATATGTATTTAAAAGGGCAATCATGCCTGCGATAATAAAAGAGACATATACAGCGTTTCCGGAAATCTGAACAGCCGTCCCAAAAATTGAGAAAATTCCTGCTCCAACCATAGCTCCAATACCTATTGAAGTCGCAGAATAGAGCCCTATTGATTCACTCTTTGTCACAAAAATCCCATATTTATATCTCTTTTCTCTTTTAAAAATTGATCCACTAAAATTTTCACAGGAAAAGCCGCTCGCCGACGAGCGTGATAGGAATAGGAACCAGATAATGAATGATGCTGCCTGGGTCAGAGAAACAACATAATATCAGGAACGGCGTTAGAGATGGTCAAAGTCCAGGTTAAGAATCTGTAACCAGCCATTATTTACTTTTAATCAGTTTACAGAAAAGGAATATTATGTAAGAGAGGAATTTTATGATTCCTCAACTGTGCCGTTGCATGAGACCTGCCAATTT
>CAZCKG010000490.1:0-1866 GCA_964498825.1 uncultured Methanosarcinales archaeon | reverse complement strand
TTTAATTCTCTTTTTGTAAATCAATATACCTGCAGCAACAAAGACAGCAGTTAGCAGGCCTGCAATAATTATACCAGAACTTCCTCCCTGATTTTCCTCAATAGCTTGAATATACATATTGCTTACAGTATTTTCATGTTTATTGATTCCATTACTGTAACTTGCAGAAAGCGTCAGGTTTATAGGCTTAGAAGAATCCAAATCCGCATCTGAGGAGTTATCTGCCACAGCATCAAATTCAATTGTAAAAAGCTCATCCGGATCCATTGGCCCTATGAAATATTCTGCAGGATAAAATTTCACACCCTCAGCTTCAGGTTTTATGCTTACTGAGTTAAGCTCGTTAGGATGGGTATTTGCCACGTCAAATTCGATTGTGGATTTTCCATTGACGAGTTGAAGTGTCTTTGAGGGGATCACCTTTACATTTGAAGAATCGACCTTGAGAGGAATATTCTTTTTGCTATTGTAATCGAAAGAGTTTCCCTCAATTAAAAGTTCAAGATTGTGAGTCCCATCCATGGCATTCTCTGCAATTCTAACGTTGAAAGTTAATTTGATACTATCTCCAGGCCCCAGTAGACCCATCTCTTCATAAGGGGAATCTAGAACAGTTATCCCATCAGATAGAGGCTTTAAAACAGCTGACTGAATTCTGGCATTGGTATCATAGTCGCTCCCATCAATGGTGACTGTCGGATTAGCTGCGGTATTCTTGAGAGTTACTGTAATAGTCCCCCGGTCTCCGGGCATGAAAAAATCGGGATTGGAGACAACTTCTTGAAGTTCAACTGTACCTTTGCTGTCAAACGTTTCAGTACCAATCCTTATATCAAAACTTTTCTCGCTCCATGGACTACTTTTATCAGCTCTTGTTCGGATGTCAAGAGAGCGGACTCCTTTCTGAGTGTTTTTGTCTACGAAAAGGTAGAATTCTTTTGTTGCAGTCCTTCCTGGATTAAGAGCTCCGATGTTCTGGACAGGGTCTATCCCTGAATCAAGCGAGAAAGGATATTTAGGAACGATTTCTATGTCAACATTGTCAGCCCGATCTCCTCCAATATTTTCTACCTGAAGCGTAAGGTTCAGGTACTCTCCGATCTTTGCAGGATAGGGATTTGTTTCGACTATTGTAACTTTAAGGCTTGAACTTCCAACAGCTGCAGAAGTAGGAACTGCAAAAATGGAGGAAATTAAAAGCAGAGACAGCATAAAAGGAATAATTCGGTTTTTCATTTTTGTCATTCTAGGTTCACCCTGATTAGCTTAAAATTTTGAAACTTAACTATTGGGATTATTCTGAATGATTCCATCTTTTACGAGCACTATTCTGTCCGCATATTTTGCAATTTCTGGATCGTGGGTAATCATTACAATGGTTCTACCATCTTCGTTGAGTTCTGTGAACATATTCAGGATTTCACGTCCTGTTTTTGAGTCAAGATTTCCTGTGGGTTCGTCCGCAAGAAGGATTGCAGGATCATTAATTAGAGCTCGGGCGATCGCAACCCTTTGAGATTGTCCACCTGAGAGCTCACCTGGCTTATGATGCATACGGTCATCCAGGCCAACCTGTTCTAAAAGCTCCTTTGCCCTTTTGCGAACATCAACCCCATTTCTCACATTTGCATAAGTAGGCAGCTCAACATTCTCAAGAGCAGTAAGCCTTGGTATCAGGTTGAAAATCTGGAACACAAAACCTATTTCCAATCCTCTGAGTCTAGCAACTTCCTTATCAGACAGCTTATTGACATCGAGGCCTTTAATCATAATTGTACCTTCCGTAGGCCTGTCAAGAAAACCAATGAGATTCATTAATGTACTCTTTCCAGAGCCAGAAGGGCCCATGATAGCAAGAAATTCCCC
>CAZCKG010000489.1:0-1885 GCA_964498825.1 uncultured Methanosarcinales archaeon | reverse complement strand
GGGTTATCGGTAAGAAAAGGAAGAATAGGCATCATATGAAGCCCTGTAATGGCAGCTGTATCTTTAAATTCCTGGAGGACTGAAAAACGTTTTTCCGGAGAAGAAGCCCGGGGTTCCAGTACATGGCTCAATTTTTCATCCATTGTTGTGACCGTAACTGCAATATTTACATACGTCAATTCAGCTAGTTCTGAAAAAAGGTCAAAATCTCTCAGAATTAAGTCCGATTTTGTAGATATAGTAACAGGATTCTTGTACTCGATCATAAGCGTCAGGACTTTACGCATTAGCTCATACTTTGCCTCTGCGGGCTGGTAGCTGTCGCAGACTCCTCCTAGGTTGATTACTTCTTTTTTCCAGCTTCTTGCTGCAAGCTGTTTCTCAAGAGCTTCTGCAATATTTGTTTTTACGTATATTCTTTGAAAAAAAGCACAATTTTCTTTATCTGACGAAAGACAGAATTTTTCCTCGAAATCCTCCTCTGAAACGATAGATTTCTCCTTTTCTTCCAGATAGCTGTGAGAATACATTGCATAGCAGTAACTGCAACTATGTTCGCAGCCCCTGTAGATATTCAGATCCCAGTGGAACGGCAGAGTGATCCTACTGGATTTATTTATCCGATTCAGTGCCTTTTTAACCTTAATTTCTTCAAACATCTCGTAATTAGATAGAGGTGAGAGCTATAATAAACTTAAGAAAGGAACTTAAGAAAGGGAAAACAAGAGATATAGAGCCAGTTTCCTGAAAAAACAGGAAAGGGAGAATTAGTCTCTGTAAATCCCATCTCCTGTAATAAGTTTTCCTTCCGCTTTGATCCAGCCTTCCTGCGGGCCTGAAAGTCGGATAGAAATTCTATCACTGTATTCGTTATATTGCCAGCCGTAAATCCACCACTCGTTTCGGCCATACATCTGGACAAAAATCTGAACCTCGGCATCTGGAGGCGCATCATAGTGCGCATAGACCAGGCTTTCATAATCAAAATATTCGGGACTAATATTTTCAGGTAGAGGAATTTCCGAGTTTTCTTCAGATTCTCGAAGATTACTTTTGGGCAGGAGAACGGACTCATTCCCTACAGGGAATCTGGTATTAATCAGACGGTCAGCTTTTACAGAGGTCCCGAAGTCAATTGGGACCAGAACCGGAGTTTCCTCTGAGTATTCGTGGGATTCCACTATCTGTTCCTCTTTCGCGGCATCACTTTCAATGTCCTCCGGTTCAGGCTCGGATATAGCCACAGGAAGGGAATGATAAACCGGTTGAATTTCGTTAGCTTCTACTTTGAACAGTAATCCATATTCGGTATCCTCAAGGCTGAGATTCCAATTTGAAGGTTTATTGTAATAGTTACCATTCACCATTCCCAATCCAACCTTGGATTTATTTTCAAAAACAGGAACAGGTAAATACAAAGTTACATTTTGCAGGGTTCTGTTGCTTTCTATGTTTATATTATATTCATAATTACTCATGACACTGTCATTATACACTTCTTCGTTTTTATTCTCCAGGTACATTGAACCCAGTACAAGTAAAAGGAAAACAAATAAGGCCAGCCCTCCAAAAATGATTATCTTTCTGTTCATTGTCAGTCGTTTCCCGTCAAAATTAAAAACAAATATGTGAGAAAGATAATTAAATCTTACTAAGTTTAACTGAAATATTATTCTTTATTTGCCACTTTTCTATAATGATTGAAAAATGAAACCTAATCGAACTGAAAATCAATAATCCGATTGTACTTCTTTTGGATGTCATATTCAATCAGGCAACAGGAAACAGGGTACATTTTCAAGAGATTCATACTTAGTCCAGAAAGTACATATTAGACTTAAAAAAACACTTAGTTTCTTACAACTTGATAAATACCTATTTTCTA
>CAZCKG010000488.1:0-1892 GCA_964498825.1 uncultured Methanosarcinales archaeon | reverse complement strand
TAATTATATTTTAAAGGAAATGAGGTTTTCGGCATTTCAAGTGCGTAAGTCCTAAACAATTATGATTGTAATCATGCTCTTTGCAATGCTCATCTTCAAAGAGAACTTACTGGAATTGAAGAGAATTATAAACAGCAATGGGCGAAAGAGATGAATGAGCTGTTAACTGAAATGAAAAAGTATACTGATGAGTGCAAAGAGCAAATCAAAGATTTAGATTTTGAACAAGTTAAAGCATTGGAAGAAAGGTTCAATGCTGTGGTCATAAAAGGAATTGAGGAAAATCCACCTTCTCTAAATCCTCAAAAGAAAGGAACAAGAGGTGCAAGTCCAAAGACCAAGGCAAGGAATCTACTTGAAAGGTTTATGGAACACAAAAAAGAGATCCTGAGATTCCTGACAGATTTGAAAGTTCCATTCGAGAATAATCAAGCAGAAAGAGACATTAGAATGATGAAACTACAGCAGAAAATATCAGGAACTTTCAGAACAACACAAGGAGCGGAAGCTTTCTGCAGAATTAGAGCGTACATTTCTACAATCAGAAAGAATGATTTGCCTGTTATAGATGCTATTCTAGCGGCGCTCAAAGGAGCGCCGCTAACTATAGTCTGAATAGTTACTAACTTTCAACTGTTCCTTTCAGGTCATACATTAAGCTTCCATGGAAGGCGTCTTTTGGAACATACGGTTTTCCTATTTCTACATTTATAAAAGAATTCCAACTCCCTCCATTGTTCCCATCAGTACAGTCCAGAAAGACAATTCCTCTATTTTTTGTATTGAAAGCGTTGCATGCGTGATCTTCTCCATCTGCTACGAGTCTATCCGAAAAGTATTTGTCTTCCGATGAATGGTAATTTTTGGTAGTGACAAAACGAAAAACGGCACAGGACTACAAGATACCTTTTGAACTCTGGAATAAAATAAAACCATTATTACCCCTGTCCAAATCTAAAAAGAAGCCTGGTAGACCTCGCGCAGATGATTGGAAACTCTTTAGCGGTATTTTTTATGTCCTTCGTACTGGCTGCCAATGGAAAGCCCTTCCAAGAATTTATGGAGCACCAAGTACCGTCCATGATCGATTTCAGGAGTGTCAAAAAGCTGGCTTATTTGAAAGAATGTGGCAAGCTGGTCTCCTGGATTATGATAATGAAAAAGGGATAGATTGGGAGTGGCAAGCAATTGATGGAGCTATGACAAAAGCACCATTAGGTGGAGCTTGAACAGTTGCTAATCCTACTGATAGAGGCAAAAAAGGTAAAAAAAGGAGTTTATTAACTGATGCAAAAGGCATACATCTATCTATTGTAATGGATGGAGCTAATCGTCACGATAAAATGCTTGTAAAAAAGACATTAGATGCCATATTTTTAGAAAGACCTTCTTCAGACGAGGGAATTCAAAATATATGTATGGATAAGGGATATGATTATCCTGATATCAGAGAGTTGGTTAAAGATTATGGTTATACTGCCCATATAAAGAGCCGGGGAGAAGAAAAATAAGAATAAAGATTCCAGGGTTTAGAGCAAGAAGATGGGTTGTAGAAAGGACACATTCCTGGATAAACAGATTCAGAAGACTCCTTATCAGATGGGAAAAGAAAATTGAGAATTACCTTGCTATGCTACATTTAGCATGCGCATGGATAACTTTCAGAGCAGCAGGACTTTTCGGATAGGATCTTAGTACCGTTGATAATCTTTCCTCGACGTCCCATATCTGGGGCTTCTAGAGGTAAGGTAGCTGTTTTAATTGAATGTAGAGTCTCTGGGAGAATTAGAAGAAACCGCTTGTCGAAGGACCAGCTAGTCGATGACATTGACATTGTAGGTTAAGGTACTTAATTAAGGTACCCTTTTCTTTCAAGCCATTCAACTTGTGGC
>CAZCKG010000487.1:0-1904 GCA_964498825.1 uncultured Methanosarcinales archaeon | reverse complement strand
GAAAATTCCAGTACGGTTTTGACAGGTTTGAGACAAAAAGTTTTAAGGTAATAAGCCCCTAAAGCGGGATATGCTCACATTTATAGGGCTGGGCCTTTTTGATGAATATGACATTTCTCTAAAGGGACTTGAAGCTGTAAGAGAATCGGATCTGGTTTATGCGGAGTTTTATACATCCTGTCTAATGGGCACTAACCTCGAAAAAATGGAGAAGCTTTACGGAAAAAAGGTTAGATTGCTCTCAAGAGAAGACGTGGAACAGCAACCTGATTGGTTGGTTGAAGCAAAAGATAAGAAAGTATCTTTCCTTACTGGTGGAGATACAATGGTTTCCACGACTCATGTGGACCTGCGCTTGAGAGCTGAAAAATTAGGAATAGAGACACACCTTATTCATGGAGCTTCTATCGCTTCAGCTGTTTCAGGACTTACAGGGCTGCAAAACTATCGCTTCGGAAAATCCACAAGTATTCCTCACCCTTATGAAAGTCGACGAGGCACAAGGGTTATCTCTGAAACCCCTTATGACATTATAAAGCAAAATACCGAAATGGGCTTGCATACTCTTGTCTTTCTGGATATTGATAAAGATAAAGGTTAT
This sequence comes from uncultured Methanosarcinales archaeon, assembly GCA_964498825.1. Taxonomy (GTDB): domain Archaea; phylum Halobacteriota; class Methanosarcinia; order Methanosarcinales; family Methanosarcinaceae; genus Methanosarcina. The sequence continues at coordinate 1,303 of CAZCKG010000487.1, read as the reverse complement.
ATGACCGTTAACACTGCACTTGAACTTCTCCTGGAGGTTGAAGAAAAAAGAGGGGAGAATCTTATACATGGAGCTGCTGCAGTTGGGATAGCCAGAGCCGGCTCGGAAAAACCGGTCATAAAAGCTGATTATGCAGAATATCTAAAAGATTTCGATTTCGGAAAACCTCTTCACATCCTTGTAATTCCTGGAAAATTGCACTTCCTTGAAGCTGAAGCTCTTGTGAAACTTGCAGGAGGCCCAATAGGGCTTATGGAAGGAGCAGAATAACCCAAAAGAACAAGTTGCCAAACAAACTTCCTGGTGATCAAAATGCCTGCTGATTTAAGTGAAAAGGTAAAGCGATATGAAGATATGCTAAAAAGAGCTCTTAAGAAAGCAAAATATGCCCCTATCCCTGAATCTCACATGTATGCGGTTGCAAGAGATTATTATACAATGGCTGAAGCGTATTACAAAGATGGCATCTATTTTCTGGAAAATGGAGACCCTGTAAATGCCCTAGCCTCTTTCAGTTATGGGCATGCCTGGCTTGATGCCGGAGCAAAACTCGGGGTTTTTGCAGTTGATGACGAAACTCTCTTTACCATTTAAATGAAGAAATGAGAGTTAAAAGGAAGAAATCTGAAGTAGCTCCTGATAATATTTCCTCCGAAAAATGCTAAATCTCGACGCAAAATATTAACGTCGTGATATAAAAAAAGTATAAATGATTATTAAATTGAAAGTTAAAAAGTGTGGAAATAAATTAAAGCTTTAACTGAAAAGCCATATAAAGGTGAAGACTATAAACATGATTTTAGACATGACCTGAAGCAGAAACAATTTATATGCTTTATTCTATTCCTTAGGTTCTGTAATAATTTTTTCCTTGTCTGGAAATATCTTTTAAAAATTTATATAATTGAATAATTACGGTTGGATAATAATGAAGAACTTTCATGTGGTACTTGAAGCAGCTTGGTTGGTTAGAGATGTAAAAACAGCCGACGACGCAATTGGGGTAGCGATTTCTGAGGCTGGAAAGCGCCTGAACCCTAAACTGGACTTTGTAGAGGTAGACGTGGGAACTACTTCCTGCCCGGCGTGCGGTGAGCCTTTCAGCAGCGTTTTCATAGCAGCAAACACCGCTCTTGTTGGTCTCATCTTTGAGATGAAGGTTTTTGATGCCGAGTCTGCGGAGCACGCAGAAAGAATAGCAAAATCGGTAATCGGTAAATCTCTCAGAGATGTTCCTTTGACAGTTGTTGAGGTGACCGAATTTGAGCGGTCAGCCGAGAAGAGCGAGAAGCAGCAGAAGAGC
>CAZCKG010000486.1:0-1905 GCA_964498825.1 uncultured Methanosarcinales archaeon | reverse complement strand
AGAAAAAGAAATCATTCGTGTTAAGAAACCGTAAAAAATAATGAACAAAAACAAGGTCTTAAATAATCAGATCTTAAATAATCAGATCTTAAATAAGTAGACAATATGAAAATAAACTGTAAGTAATATGCCATGAAAAAGTTAAGCCTGGGTTTTTTGTCCTGCACTTTAATATCTTATTCTGCCAATTCCCTGTTATGTACGAGGCAGGAATCGAATTAACAGATTCGGACTTTGAGTTTGCAAAACCTCCTCTTTCAAGAAAATTCATTCGCCTGGTATTCGAAAAATACCAGATTAATTTTATCGTTTACTTTGGCGAAAATATGTTCTATGTCTCAGGACAAAATTAGGGTAGTCAGTCGGAATTCCTGATTAGTTTCACTCAACTTGGAGACTAATTATATTTAGATAATACTTGGTGATAAATATATGGGAATTCATGATAGAATTAATGTTAGTCTACCTAGAATAGAAGAGAAGATAAGGCAAGCCGAATACTCTGAGGAAAACAAGACTGCCATACTTGACTATGAAAATTATATATTTGCCGAAGGAATAAAGCCTATAAGAATTTTCGCATGTATTTCAACATTACATCGTTTCGCACTTTCAGCCACGAAAAATTTTAAGGATATGAATCGAATTGATGTTCAGAATATTGTAGCAAACATAGAAAAATCAAATATATCTGACTCTTCTAAAAGAGAGTACAAAGTAAGGCTGAAAAAATTTTTTAAGTGGTTACAGGGTGAACAACATTCAGCTTCCTGGGTAAAAACAAGTATGAAGAACAGTTCTCGTAAATTACCTGATACTCTTTTTACTGAAGAGGAAGTTGGAGAACTTATTAAAGCTACTAAAAATCCACGCGATAGAGCACTTATTTCGTTGCTTTTCGACAGTGGATGCAGAATAGGAGAGATCGGAGATCTCCGAAAAAAAGATATTATTTTTGATGAGCATGGTGCAGTCGCAATAGTGAATGGAAAAACTGGAGCTCGACGAATACGCCTTATGTTTTCTGGGTCTGCAATTGCAGACTGGATGGAATATCATCCAAAAAAAGAAGATGCCAATGCATATCTCTTTGTAAATCTTGAAGGTCACAATAAGGGCAAGCAGATACAGTATGATTCGTTAGACAAAATATTGAAAAATGTCGCTGAAAGAGCTGGTTTAAAGAAACGGGTCCATCTTCATTTATTCCGTCACTCTCGTGCAACAATGTATGCTGAGCACCTGACTGAATCCCAGATGGATGAATGTTTTGGATGGGTGCAGGGTTCTAGAATGTCTCGAACATATGTTCATCTATCTGGAAAACAAATAGACGACGCTATATTGTCGATATATGGAAAGAAGAAAAAAGAAGAGACTCTTCCTATATTAATGAACAAAAAATGTCCTAGGTGCAAAAAAGAAAATGGTCCAACATCAAGTTTTTGCACTCAATGTGGCCAACCTCTGGACGTTAGAGCAATGCAGGATGTAGAAGATTCTCAAAGAAAACTCATGCAGACCATTGAACTACTGATGAAAACGGAAGATTTTAAAGCTCTTTGGGATAAAGTTTCACTGTGAAATAACCAGTGATAAGGGTAGTTTTTCCTTATCCCTTTTTTTGAGAGAGAAGGAGGAGGAGAAATGGAGGTTAGACCCCCACTCCCCTATCCATAGAGCTAGAAATGGCAAAGTTCTCTACGGATATTATAGATCTTTGGAGGTCTGAACTAGTCACTCAAGTAAATCAAGTAAAATTGATTTACTATAAAGTAAATTGGTGTTGATATTTATAAATATTTCGGATTCTTTAGAATCATTAAGAATAATTTTTAATTTGATAAATCAAATCAAATTGCAGACGGCCACCCTACCTTAAAAGGTAGGGTATGCTTCGGGCCG
>CAZCKG010000485.1:0-1913 GCA_964498825.1 uncultured Methanosarcinales archaeon | reverse complement strand
CCGTGTCCTGAAATCTGTTTTTCATGTGCCTGAAATTGTTCTTCTAACCTGCTCAACCTGTCAAGCATCTGGCTTACCATAGCAAGAGCAGGATCAGGTAACTTATTATGATCCAGTTGTCCCGTAGATACTGCTGGTTGCGGTTCTGCAATCCGCGCCGGAACTCCGACAGCAGTGGCTTCAGGTGGGACTGGACGGATCACAACTGAACCAGCACCTATTTTAGCACCTCTTCCAACAGTGATTGGCCCTAATACAGCTGCTCCGGAACCAATAACCACGTCATTTTCAATAGTAGGATGACGCTTCGTCTTTTCCAGAGCTGTCCCTCCAAGCACAACTCCCATATATATCAGGACATCGTCACCTACTTCAGCAGTTTCTCCAATTACCACCCCTGATCCGTGATCTATGAAAACTCTCTTTCCAAGCTTTGCCCCTGGATGAATTTCGATGCCTGTAAACATCCTGGAGAAATGAGAGAGCAGACGAGCCAGGAAATAAAAATGTTTTTCCCAGAGAAAGTGAGATACCCGATGTATCCAGATAGCATGCATGCCTGGATAGCAGCAAATTACTTCTAGAGTCGATCGTGCTGCGGGGTCTTTTTCAAAGACCGTCCTGATGTCTTCCCTGATTCCCATTTGAAATCTTCCAATGCTTATTATCGAACAATCAGTCAAACAGATCGGTACTCAGATAACGTTCTCCAGTATCCGGTAAGATGACAACGATCATTTTTCCGTTCATTTCCTCTCTCGATGCAAGCTGGAGAGCTGCATATGTCGCTGCACCTGAGGATATGCCTGCTAGTATACCTTCTTCCTTTGCCAATCGTCTGGCCGTGGTAATCGCATCATTTGCATTTACCTTAATCACCTCATCGACAAGATCAAGCCTGAGTACATCAGGAATGAAACCTGCCCCTATTCCCTGGATCCGGTGAGGGCCAGGTTTTCCACCGCTTAACACCGGGGATTCTGCAGGTTCGACTGCAAAAGCCTTGAAATCAGGTTTTCTTTTTTTAATGACGCTGGCAATGCCCGTGATAGTTCCGCCGGTTCCCACGCCTGCGACAATTGCATCCAGTTTACCGTCCGTATCTTTCCACAGCTCCTCTGCAGTTGTTCTTACATGAACTGCAGGATTTGCAGGATTCTGAAACTGCTGGGGTATATAGTAAAGATTGGGATCATCTACAGCCATCTGCTCAGCTTTGCTGACTGCTCCTTTCATCCCCTCTGTGCCTGGGGTCAGGATAAGCTCTGCTCCAAGCGCTTTCAAAAGCTTTCTCCTTTCTATAGTCATTGTTTCAGGCATGACCAGTTTGAGCTTATAGCCGCGAGCAGCGCATACACCTGCAAGCGCGATTCCGGTATTGCCGCTTGTGGGTTCGATAATAGTAGTGCCTTTTTTGATTTTTCCTTCACGTTCGGCTTCTTCAATCATTGCCAATCCTATTCTGTCCTTTACACTACCCAGAGGGTTAAAGGACTCAACTTTAGCCAGCACGTCAGCATGCAGACCTTTCGTTACATTATTTAGGCGGACAAGTGGTGTGTTGCCTATTGTCCAGGTTATGTCGGAGTATATTCGCCCCATATTATTCATTATTCTCCTGCAGTCGTTTCTTATTATTACTTATATTTTAATTTATTCAAGCTTATATTTATACAGCTAATAGTGTATGCTTTTTAACGCAGACCGTAATTGCCAGGAACTCGATATTTTAGATCATATTTTTATCCGAATAATTTTTCCAACGCTGAGTTGTCGATTGTTGTAAGATGTGGAATTAGTTTACGTGAAAGTTCACAATTGTGAATTTGAAATATCTTAAATATATAGTTGTCGAGATGTTTCTAAAAGAGAATCACAAATAATCAAAAAGCAACAAGAGGACAATGAGAGAA
>CAZCKG010000484.1:0-1914 GCA_964498825.1 uncultured Methanosarcinales archaeon | reverse complement strand
AGCTACTTGAAGATTTTTTTCCTCGTTTCTCCAATTAAATCACGCCACAACTTTACCAGATAATAGCCAGATAATATATATGGATTTTATATTAAGCTGGTCTTTTATTAAACTATTTTTAAGGCTGTTTTTTATTAAGCTGTCTTCTTGCATTCTACTTACAGAACCCTTTTAGATCCTCATTTTTCCATTGGCAGTCATTTTATACGATGATTATTCCTGTGAAGTTCGACTCGTATAACTTCTAATTAAAGTCATCAGGTTGTGAATTAAGAGTTCAGATAAAGTGTTTGTAAAAATTTATATGGTAGTAGAAACTATGTAGAAAAGGGGCATGTAAAATGGTGAAGTTAAAAAAATTGGTAAAATATCTGATCTTTGGTGGTTTCATTGGGTTGATACTTGTTTACCTTCGTTTCAAGAAAGTAAATGTTAAAGAATTTGTCTCAAAAAAAAAAGAGTCAAGAATTAGCAGGGTTAGCACAGATTAATAGAGGTATGAATAAAAATTAAAAAGCTACTTTAATTTTTTAATAAATTTTCTGGGGCAACTCAAAAAAACTTTAGCTTTTCCAAGCCCCTTTCCGAGTTCGTTTTGGGCTCATGGAAATCAGAAAGTTTCTGGGAGTTGCACTCCATATGCAACAGCCCGCTGCCTGTTTCACTACTCTTAAACATACTACTCTAGAAAGTTGCAACTTTTATCTCCCAATTTATTTTGAATGTAGCTTTTAATATTTTCCTGTTTTTTCCGTGATTTACCTGTTTATCTCTATGTTTGCTGGAATTTGTTCATTCAGAAGAAAAATAAATTCTATACTGTATCAATTCGGTATTCCATCAATTCGATGTTCTGCAGTTTATATATTTTACAAGTTTAGTTTATAATTTGATTTATATTTATTAAAAGTTAGATTCTTTTTTAAATAGATCCGTATTGAGAAAAGTTAGTATTTCTGCGGGCTTCATAAAATATGATATTCTATAGAGAGTTGATTTTGAATATATGTTGGATTTCAATATAAAAATTGATTTTATAATAAGATCCCGATCTATTTTATTTTTGGTTATAATACACCTCCATGACTAAGATCTGTAAGAAAAAACATATATAGTAATACGTGTAATAGGTAAAATATTATTTAACAGATAAACCAGAAATTACCGGTGATACGATGGAAACAGAACTCATGAGAATAGGTGTATCTCTTCCTGATAACTTGTTAGGAAAATTTACTGAAATTATAGAAAATAGAGGTTACTCCTCCCGTTCGGAAGGCATACGTGATGCTCTCAGAAGTTATCTTTCCCATTATGAGTGGATGAATGACGTAAAAGGTCACCGTGTAGGTACCATTACAGTCATTTACGACCAAACAAAAAAAGGAATTTCCAAGGCTCTATCAGATATCCAGCATCATTACTCCCATCTGATCAAATCTTCCATGTATGTCCATCTCGATAATAACAATTATTTCGAGGTAATCGTTCTTGAAGGGGATGGTGAAGAAATTACCAAGTTTGCTGGATCCATAATGGCCCTCAAAGGGGTAAAATTCTCAAAACTCACAACAGCAGCACCAGAAAAAAGATCTGATTTTTAATATGACATTTCTGTGAAATGTGAACTGAATAATCTTATTAAGAGATTAGGGAAAACAAGCTTAAAAGTGGTGAAACAAACTTAGGCTCTTCGCTATTTCGAGTGGGTGATTTATAATTGATTCTCAAATATGGTTAATGTTTGAACACAATTTATTTGGAAAAATCATATTCAAGATCGATATTTACCTATTTGAAGCAGTCATTTTTTAACTAGGCAATTATTTTCAACCCATACAAAACGGCGAAGAGCCAACTTAATTTCTCCTATTCAAGCTTTTGAAGTAATTTAAAAAATGCTTTAGAAGAGAA
>CAZCKG010000483.1:0-1922 GCA_964498825.1 uncultured Methanosarcinales archaeon | reverse complement strand
AGAAGAGCGAGAAGCAGCAGAAGAGCAAAGTAACTAAATGAGCAGGAAAATCATCAAAATTTGTTAAAGTCCTGGTAAGGGGATACAGCAAGTTAAGTCCAGTTATGCGTGTTATTTTAATCTGGCAGGACTTGGAAAGCCGTAAAGCTGTCAGAAAAGTGTTTTTCATTGACGGAAGCAAGTGAAAGAATTTATTTTATTTTTCTGGCGCTTTTTATCTGAGTTTATCTAACCCAAGAAAAGGGCTCCTTCAAAACTCACGAACAAAGAGGATATTACATGGACAGAGTAATTTCCATTGTAGGGCATACCGCCCTTGATTACATTGTAGATGTTGAAAATATAGCAGGGAAAAACGAATCTTCCCCTGTTATTGATTATGAAGAATATCCGGGTGGAGGGGCTGCCAACATTGCAGTTGCTATCGCAAAGCTTGGAGGTAAAAGTCAGCTAATTTCTCCCGTAGGTACAGATTTTGCAAGTTCCGGTTACGAAAAGCTTCTTTCAGACTCTCACGTTGATCTCTCCCGTCTTTACAGGATTGAAGACAGAAAAATTTCCAAGGCTTTCATTTTCACGGATACGGAAGGCAACCAGACAACTTATTTTTACTGGGGTGCTTCTTCTAAATTCAAAGAATTAGAACCTGAACCTGCGGATTTTGTTCATCTTGCGACAGCAGATTGTATCTACAATGCAAAGATAGCGCAAATTGCACGTTTTGTATCCTTCGACCCTGGACAGGATCTAGTTACATATTCTAAAGAAAACCTTGAAATTATCCTTGCTCACACCGATATTCTCTTTGCTAATCGGTATGAAATCAGACGGGTTTCGGAGATGACCGGAAAAAGCTTTTCCGAACTCAGGGACATGATTGGTACTATCGTAGTAACGTATGATTCTGAAGGCAGCAGGATATATGCAGGTGAAGAAGAATTCGCAATTCCTGTGGTTTCTGTTAAAGCAGTAGACCCTACAGGAGCAGGAGATGCTTACAGGGCAGGTTTTCTGCTGGCTCTTACACGTGGTTACTTTATTCCTACATGCGGAAAAATAGGATCAACAGTCGCCTCTTTTGCAGTACAGACACGGGGTTGCCAGACAAACCTTCCCAATTGGAATGAGATGAAAACCCGTTATGAAGCTAACTTTGGAAAGCTGGAAGACGAGAATGAGACTGGGTATTCCAGTATAATAGGCTGAAAAGTCAAAAAATATATAAATTATTACATAATGATCCACAAGTATAACCTGGAAGTACGAAAAAGTACTGAGACGTAAGGGATACCAATGAAACTCGCAGCTCTAATTTCAGGTGGTAAAGACTCGATTTTTGCCATTAACAAGGCCTTTGAAGAAGGGCATGAGGTCACCCACCTCATCAACATTATTCCCGCAAGGGATGATTCCTACATGTATCATTCCATCAATCTCCACATGGTAGAATTAATCTCTGCTGCCTGTGAAATACCTTTGATTCGGCAGCAGTCCAGTGGAATTAAGGAACTGGAGCTTGATGATCTGACCCTCGCCCTGAAAAAAGTGAATGTTGACGGGGTGTCCGTAGGAGCTATTGAATCGCAGTATCAGGCAAGCAGAGTACAGAAGATCTGTGACTCCCTCGGACTTAAAGTCTATTCTCCTCTCTGGCATAGAGACCCTGAAGAATTACTCAATGAGATGGCAAAAGTAATGGACATTAGGATCGTTAAGGTTGCAGCTGAAGGTCTTGACAGGTCCTGGCTTGGCCGCCCTATTAATGTAAACTCCATTGAAAATCTTAAGGCTTTGAACCGCAGGTACATGGTTCACATGGCTGGAGAAGGCGGAGAATACGAAACTCTTGTCCTTGATGCTCCCTTCTATAAGAAGCGTATTGAAATTGTAAAAAGTGAAGTCGAATGGGAAGGAGACAGTGG
>CAZCKG010000482.1:0-1924 GCA_964498825.1 uncultured Methanosarcinales archaeon | reverse complement strand
AAGAGCTTCATGTTCCTGCTTTGCTTGAACAGCTCAACATTCCCTATACAGGAGCAGGTCCTCAATGTCTTGCCTTTTGTTATGACAAGTCCATTGTAAGAGGAGTCGCCAGGGAAATGGCAATCCCTGTTGCAAACGGGACCCTCGTACTGGAAGATACAGATCTCTCAAAACTCTCTCTTTCTTTTCCCTTGCTCATAAAACCTAACTCTGGAGATTCGAGTTTCGGAATTACGCAGAAGAGTATTGCTCACAGCAGGGAGGAACTTATTGAAATTCTTGAGGGAACTCGGGAAAAAATAGGATCTAATAAGCCACTACTGCTTGAAGAATTCCTTCCCGGAAAAGATATCAGTGTCGGCATCATTGGAAATCCGCCTGCATGCACTGTATTACCTATCACTGAAGAGGACTACTCGGCAGTTCCGGAGGATCTTCCAAAAATTTGTGGCTATGAAGCCAAGTGGCTTCCGGATTCTCCTTACTGGAACATCAAATCCGTACCTGTAGTTCTTCCTGAAGAAACCAGAGTGGAAGTTGTGAAATGCTGTCTTGCTCTTTTCAGCAGGTTGGGCTGTAGAGATTATGCACGCTTTGATTGGAGACTTGATGCCGAAAGTAAGCCCAGGCTTCTTGAAGTAAATCCCAACCCTGGGTGGTGCTGGGATGGTCACCTGGCAAAAATGGCAGCTTATGCTAATGTTTCTTATTCAGGGATGCTTGCAGCCATTATTGAAGCTGCAAAGGAAAGGTATGGGCTCGGAACTGTTGGAAAGATAGAGGCTTCCAGAAAAATGCCTGAAACCACTACCAGAAAAAGTCCGGCTGAATATGCTGCCGAATTTGAAGAAGAAATTGAATCCAAAAGCTCAATGGATTCAGAAAATAACAGGAAAAGAGATGCCTTCTCAGATACTTCTGAAACAGTACAGATTTTTGAAGGTATATAAATTGAAAACATCGGGATGTGAAAGTTCATTTTCTTTCTCATCCTCAATTTTGCTTTATTTTTGAATAATAATCGTAAGAATATCTTCATCCTGCATTCTGTGATCCATACCTACTCTCTGCCCGGGATGCTTTGCGGATGCACCCCATATCTGAGCATAGCGGAATTTCCTGCGGAAATCTCTGTGCAGGCGATCACAGATCTGACCTATATTAGTCCCACTCATTACTATAAGGGGTTCTTCCATGTCTGCAGGCTGGCCCTGAGGCTTCAAATAGACCCTAATAAAACCCAGCCGATCATAAATAGCATCTTTGAGTGTCTCGATGTTTATGCCCTTATGAGCTGAGATGAAAATTGCGCTTGGATATATTTCCCTGCATTCCTCAATCAGCTGCGGATAGCCAAGGTCAACTTTATTAATAACTATAAGAGACCTGACATAGCTCCTGTTATCCAGAACAACATCAATAAGCTGGTCAACTGTAATGTTTTCCCTTATAAGTACGCTGGCATTGTGGATCTTATATTCATCAAGTACAGCCTTAATAGTTTCTTCATCCAGGTCAATATCAACGGTAGAGTTGATATTTACTCCGCCTCTGTCTTTTTTCTTGATCACTACATCAGGAGGCTCCTCATCAACGCGGATTCCAGCCTGGTAAAGTTCTTCCATCAGCACTTCGTAGTGCTTTGGCTGGAAGACATCAAGCAAAAATATAACCATATCCGAGTTTCGGATAACTGATATGACTTCTTTTCCACGGCCACGTCCTGAAGAAGCGCCTTTTACGAGTCCAGGAACGTCAAGAAATTGAATTGTCGCTCCTTTGTGTTCCAGTACCCCTGGTACAACTGTAAGGGTTGTAAATTCATATGCTCCCACTGCGGAGTTGGCGCCTGTAACTTTGTTCAGAAGTGTGGATTTTCCTACTGATGGAAACCCAACCAGAGTTACGGTTCCGTCTCCTGATT
>CAZCKG010000481.1:0-1937 GCA_964498825.1 uncultured Methanosarcinales archaeon | reverse complement strand
AGCTTTGAAGTGAAGAAGGGAGAAAGGATTGCACTGGGGTTGATTGTTCCTGTTGAAGATGGTAATGAAGGTTTTACTCCTGATATGATACTTATGGGACCTGGCCTTACAGAAGAAGGGAAAATCCCGAAGGTGGTGAAAGTACCCGAAGGGTATGGAGTGAAAGTTTATTCCGGTAAATTGCCTGAGAAACCTGTGTATGAAGGATTTACCCCAAGTGCCTTTTATTCTCTTGCTACATCCGATCTAAAAGCTCCGGAAAGCGGAAAATATTACCTTGCAGTCGATTATGGACAGGAAAAAGGGAACTACGGGATAATTATTGGGTATAAAGAAACATTTTCTCTGACAGAGTGGATATCCATACCTCTGAACCAGATAAAGATCTACCAATGGGAAGGACAGAGCCTGCTTTTGATCTTCAGCCCATTAGGGATAACTCTTTTAGTTGGGCTTCTGGCAATATTTCTCAGAAAGGAGACAATAGTGAATTTCAGTCCTGCACATATTTCCGGAATTCTTGCGGGTCTCTTTTTTCTGGGCACAGGAACATCATTGATTCTCCAGATGCTTATTTCATTGAATAAAGCTTCATATTCCCCAGAGATTTTTATTACTCTTTTTCTGGTTCTGGCAAATCTAGGACTTGGAATCACTGCACTGGTTCTAAGTTTGGAAAACAAGGATTATAATGCCAGATCAACAAGAAAACGCTTTTACTTCTTCGGCCTTGGAATAACAGGTCTTTTTTTCTGGGCAGGATGGTTTGTAGGACCTCTTCTTGCATTTGAAGCTGCAGTACTGCCCTGGAAACGTAAATAATGAGTTTATGGAAATGAAAAAATAGAAAATAGGACTTACGCATTTGGCTGCCTTACAGGCAACTTTTTGATTTTCTCAAGTTTTAAACCAAAGTGAATATTGGCTTTTTTAAAAATTGACTAACAGCATTTCTTGTAATGCTCCACTTTGTTTCAAACCATGTAATCCCTGTTTTTATTCTTTGGATTTCAAATCTTAGAAATGCTCTTATTGCCATCATAATATGTGCTCTCTGGACATTGTTTCTTCTTGCCTGACAGCGTTCTACTCCACAAAACTGTTTAATTCCCCTATGATACTCTTCAATTTTCCAGGCTTTTTTCCCTAACTCTTTCCTTTTTTCTTCCTTCATATCCAGTACATCTGTAGCCCAGTATTGCGCGTCTCCGTCCTTGGAAACTATCCGAAATACCTTAATAAAGCCATATTCTTTCAGGTGAACCGTCATTCCTTCTGGTGGAATAGTTAACAATTCAATTGATACATTACCAGTCTTATCAGGGTTAACTAACCGGTTTTTCTTCAACCTTGTTAACCAGTGCCATCCTTTTTTCCTGATTTCTTTGAGATTCTTTATGCTTGAATACCAGGTATCAAAAAGAACAAATTCGGGTCTAAAACCGCGTTCTTCTGCCTTATTTAGCATGTCAAGGAAGTGATCATTTTTTGTTTTTCCGTCAGTATCTATATCGTAAATTCTAAAGTCAACAGGGATTATAGCATCATTATATGTCCAGACAACGGTTTCAAGATTAATCCCATTTACAATCTGATGATGTTTACCACTCCATTGCCTGTAAACAAGATCGATGTGTTTGGAATAAGGTTTATCGAGAACAGTATCATCGATAATAAGAAATCCAGTGTCAGGAATGACAAAATCATTGACTTCTTCCCATAAAGCCTCCGTGTCCGGAGGCTGCCTTAGAAGAAGACGAGAAAAAGAGTCATGAGATGGACTAGTAGAGTCTATAAAACTGCACTTAGAAGCTTCAGTACAGCTGAAGACGCGAGAAGAAGCAATGAGAAAGTTGATGTAATCAAGTTCAGTGCATTTAGAAGGATTTATTTCATTCAACTCAAAGATTTTTTTTTTTTTGATTATATTACATATA
>CAZCKG010000480.1:0-1938 GCA_964498825.1 uncultured Methanosarcinales archaeon | reverse complement strand
GTGATAATTTCGGCTGCCCTGTGTAATGCCCCGGGCCTGTCAGGCATGCAGGCAATAAAAGAGAACTGTTCCATTGGACATCCCCTGATTAAAACCCTATTTTTTGATAACCTAGATAAAATCCTGCTTTACTTTAAGTTTTCCCGTTTCTATGGGAGAGGAAAAAGGGAGAAAATAAAAAATCCAGTGTTTAGTAGAAATTTAACACTTAAAAACAACGGGAAGCAGTTCAAGCGTCTCAAAAACTTTTATAATCTCCGGAAGAGGATTTTTCCCCCTGTAAAAAAGATGAGATGTGCAGGAACAATCTGTGCATCCGAAGCCTGAAACTGAATTTCTTCCAAGCCTGCGGGCAAGTTCGCACTCAAACCTGTCAGATGTGCTGGCACAGACTGCCCCAAACAATCTGAACGAAGGGTCCAGATGGAGATAATCTACATGCCATCTGGGATTTTTATCCCTATTTGAAGAGAGTTCAATATGCCTTTTGACCCGCTTCATGCCCCCGGGCCCGAGAGCTGAGCCCACATAGATGTGAAAGCCTTCAGGAAAAGAAAACGCACCCTTTTTTCCGACCTCTATTACACAGGTACGGTTTTCAAACACCAGACAGTAAACTCCTTTTTCAGAAAAATCCATTTCAAGACCTCAATTCTTAGGACCTCTACCTGTTTCGGAAACATGATGTTTATTTTTGGAAACCTCAAGATACTTCTCAAGTAGAGGCACAACCATTTCCTCGATTATCTCTTTTTCCTTCAGGGCTTCAATCCAGGAAACGGGTATGGCTTCAATTCCCAGCCTGGCACCAAGAATGCCTCCTGCAACACTGCCCACCGAATCCGAGTCTCCTGTTATGTTCACCGCAGTTTGAACTGCTTTTTTATAGTTATCAGGATACCGCAGAATGCAGAAATAAGCAAGAGCAAAAGTCTCATCTGCATACCATCCCTGTCCGATTTTCTGGAGAGCTTCTTTGTCACTCAAATTACTATGAGCAAGATCATAAGAGCCTTTGAGAGCTTCCGTAAACTCATCAGAAATTCCTTCCGTGACCTTGAGAAGAGGTAAAAACATATCTTCGGAGGTTATCCCATCAAGAGCCAGTTTCACGGAGTATGCTCCTGCAACCGATGCAGCGTCTGCAGTTGGATGAGTATGGGTAATTCTACCGGAAATTGAAGCTGCTTTGATCAGTTTTTCAGGATCGTTCTGAAAAATGAATCCAAGGACTCCAACTCGCATAAGGCTTCCACAGGTTTTGGAGCTGATTCCGGTTTTGCTCCAGTGAATCTCATCCTTAAGGCTCAGGGCTGCACCTCTGGTAGTTGCTCCTGCACCCAGATCAGGCTCGCCCAGCCAGAAGACGAGTTCTTCTGCTATCTTGTCCATAAGTTCGGGAATTTCAAGTTCAGCTCCTCGAAGCAAAGCTCTGGCAAGTATAAGCATCAACTGGGTATCATCGGTCCAGGGAGAATCAGGAGGGAGTTCAAGAATTCCTTTTTCTCCATACTTGTTTTTGATTTGCTCAAGGGTCAGGTGTTCTACTGGATGTCCGAGAGCATCGGCACAGGCTGTACCGTAAAGGTAGCCTCGAAGTTTTTTTTCGATATCCGACATATCCTGCAGGTTTTCTGTACTCATGACTCCAATCCCATACCTTCTGGTTCCTACTCATAACAATTAAACGCGTATCAAAGAAAAAGCATCGTATTGATGAAGATCAAGCAAAAGTGGAAAAGTAGCAAGGTAGCATAGAGTTAGAAATAAGCTGAAATTGAATCGAAAAAATTAGTGATATTGGTTTTAAAGATTTAAAAATCCTGCATAAGCAAAAACTGCATGAAAAGAAAGTTCTGTTCAAAAGGGATTGTAAAAAAGGAAAAAAGTGCTCCGATGGGGATTTGAACCCCAGTCGCAGGAGTGAGAGTCCTGAAT
>CAZCKG010000479.1:0-1940 GCA_964498825.1 uncultured Methanosarcinales archaeon | reverse complement strand
ATCTTTATATTGATTATACTGCTTTTAACCTTAGCAGCCGGATGTGCTGAAAAGTCCTCAGGAATTTCTGAGAATGCAACAATAACTCATAAATCGTACGGAGGTTTCACGCTTCCTGAAATGCAGGTACAGAAGTTAACTGTTAACAGCACATCGGTAGTATTCACAACATCTGACAGTGAAGGAAAATTTTTGAAAACGTATGAAAAACCTTTCAATGAAAGTGCTTTCAGAGATCTTACATATCTATTTGAAGAAAATGAATTTCTTCAAATGAACGAAAGCTATACTCCACTGGAAGAGCAGCCTGTAGTAACGGATGTAGGAACACTGGAGATCAGTCTGACAGATAATAATTATGGAAAAACGGTGATAGTAGACCCTTATTATTCCGAATATATGCCTGAGGGTCTTCAGAAAATCGATTCAGTATTGATCAAACTTATAACTTATGCCCTTTCCACATCGCCTGAAGAAGCTGAAAATATATCAAATGCCTGGATAGAAACCTCGCCTACATACAGTTTTGATGGTTATAATTTAAAACTGGAAAAACATGAGGTTCTGGAGGCAATTCCCCAGCAGCACTTGATTACATATACATTTATAAGCAGACATGGGGGCTACGGGAATCGGACTGACCGGATGGTAACTCAGGTGCTTACTCCGCACACAATAGAAGTTACAGTTTCGGATAATAACGTAACATCCGCGGTTATCGATGGAGAATGGGACGAACTTTCTCAGGAGCCTATTGAAAAAGATCCTGGTAGTGTTGATGAGAACGGTAGTACTAATAATACTACTGGAGGAGCTGGTGAGGAAAATTTTGTAACAATCAAATATCAGATAACCGAAGGAAAAACTCCCTGGGATCAGTGGTATGAAGAAGGGAATATCCAGTTTATCAAAGCCCCAACCCCATCCGAGCTAATTATTGCCTATTATGGAACCGTGTATAATATTGAGCTCTCTGATGTAGATCGGGTTGAGAGTAGTGCCCTTAATGCTTCGTCTGGTGAATCTTTTTATGTTGCTAAAGTAAAAGTAAGTAACTTTGAGAAAATGAAAGATCTTGGATGGACGGAATTTGGAGAATTATAAATCTCTTCAAAGAGGGAAAATTCAGGAAAAAATAAAGTAGAAGCATATTTTTGCCTCAAACACTTTTCTCTCCAGTGAAATAACTCACATATGGGGGATAAGAATTATTCTTCAATATTTCCATTATTTTTTGTGATTCTCGCAGCAGAAGGATAACTGCATCTTGCAAGTGAACCGTATACAGATTGTGTTGGAGCTAGCCAGATAATGCCTGTGCCTTCAAAGGTCTGAAGAGATCCGTCCCCACTGGTCAGGTTTCCAACCAGGTTCTTTGCAGATCTTTCGACTGTGAAGTTGACGGAAGCTGACCTGAGGAATGCAAAATCTCCGTCAACCTGCAATTTCTCGTTGTTAAGTTCGTACTTAAGGATCTCGTTTAGAGGTACTGGAATAGCAAGCACACAGAGGCCTTTACCAATAATCTTTGTCTGGAACCAGCCTTCACCTCCAAAAAGCCCGGAAGATAGATTTTTCTGGGATGAGACTTCTACACTAACTCCTCTTTCACAGCAGTAAAACATTCCCTTATCCACAATTACTGCATCATTGTCCAGTTCCATGATTATGAAATGGCTGAAACCGGGTTCAAGAAAAATTTCCCCTGTGCCTGAGTAAGTCGGTGTGAAAGCAGATTCGTTTGTCAGTTTGTTTTTTATTAATTTTTTTGCAAGACCGCCAACTCCCCCGGTTTCACATTCCGTACAGATATTTCCCTTGTGGAAATACAGGGCTCCTCGCTCAGTAGTTATTGCACTGTCCTTAAGAGTAATTTTTATCTGCTTGAGACTCATTCCTGCTTTCTCAATATAGTGTAAATCTTTTGCAAGACATACATC
>CAZCKG010000478.1:0-1944 GCA_964498825.1 uncultured Methanosarcinales archaeon | reverse complement strand
AAAATTAAAAATGAACTGTAAAGTCCTTGTTAATCAAATTAATACTGGAAAGAATTTTTTCCTGTTTTTTCTCGAGCTCTTCCCTCAGAGCAGTCAATTTTTTCTCAGAATTTTTGATATCCTCTTCAAGTAAACGAACTCTGCTCAGAAGCTCTGACTCTTTATGTTCAAGCACTACAAGTTTTCCAGTATCTGAGCTTTCGAGTTCTGACTTTTTTGCTTCAAATTCCTGTAGAATTTCAAAGTATTCTCTTTTCTTTTCTGGAAAAATCGAAATTGCAGTCTGTACCTGGTGAAGAGCTTTTTCCTTTTTCTGAGTCTGTATATCCAGGGCATTATCTTCAAACACCTTTTTAAGTTCTGAGAAAAAAGAAGAATCAACATGTATAGGATCTTCAAGACAGATGTCAAGTTGCTTCTTTACTTCGGGCTTTAAGGTGTATCTGGTACTTTCATGAAGCTTTTTTATCCTTGAGAGATGACCTGAAAGCGGCAGGACAAGAGAAGTCAAGCCTGTTTCGGCTTTTTTGAGCCTGTCCTTGAGAGTATTAAATTCCTCCTGAGTCTTCTGTAAATTTTGCCACGTATCCCCTTTCTTGAACTCTTCAAGCTCCTGATTAACCCTGGAAATATCGTCCTTCAAAACCTGAACCTTTCTGCTTTTAGACTCAAATTCGAGCTTTTCTGCGGTTATTGAAACTGAAAGTTCCTGGATATCTTCTATATCCGAAGACGCTGTTTCAATAGCTTCCGTTTCTCTCTTATTTTCCAGAATTGTCCTTCCAAGCTCGTTAAAAACCTGACCTAAACTGGCAAGGCTCTCACTAACCTCTTTTGACTCTTCAGGAAAAACACCTCTTGTATACCGAAAGCTTCTGTTCATATGCTCCAGACAACTATCGAGATTCTGCACGGATGTCTCATAGAACCCTTTAAGAACCCTGAAATCTTTGTTTTCCTGAACCCTGATTTTATCAATCAGCATTGAGACCTGTTTTGTCACATTTTCTCTATTACTCTTCGCTCTTTTTACAGCTCTTATATCAAAGTCTCCCTCGACTTTTGCTTCTGCAAGCCTGGAGTTGCTTTCTTTGAGTGCCGACAGTGAAACTTCAAGCTCACTCAAAAGGCCGGAGATATCCTTTTCCATTCCGGAGGATATTTTTTGATAATTTTCATCCAGCCACGCAGGCAGATCTTTAAAATCGATTTCTTTGAGACCTTTTTCCTCACTGAAACCTTCTTTTTTTCCGAAGAGCTTTTTAATCCATTTCAACCTTGACCTTCCCTGAATTTGTGAAATTATTAAGATCTTTCTTTAATCCTTTGTTAGAAGAATTATTAAATGTATTTCGTTAATCCTCATAAGTTAAAACTTATTCTATAAAGGCTTGTTCTATACCAAATTATTCTGTGTAAAAGATTGGATAGAAGAAATCATCCTTAACAATATAAGTATTGAATTAATTAATGCAGCTTTTGTTCTAGAACAAACCGAATTAATTAAATAAATCTCAAACATACTAAACTATACGATAAAGATGTGTAGAAAGGGCTGTTAGTAAGTTTGTATAAATGAAGAAAAACGAAGAGGGTAAAGATGAGTGATGGAATAATGGAGCAAATAATTCCGTATACTGACATAACAGTATCCAGGATGATCTTTGCAATTATAGTGCTGGTTCTGGGCTTTATCATATCAAAATACATTGTTCATGCTTTCAAAAAAGTAATTCAAAAAACAAAAATTCCGGACCTTACTGTTCATTTTCTGGTTAACTTCCTGAGTATTTTTCTTTACGTAATTGTCTTCCTGGCCTTCTTGAAGAGTTTAAGTTTTGATGTAGATAGCTATATAGTAGGAATGTCCGCAGTGATAGGCCTTGTTTTAGGTCTGGGCATGCAGGATACCTTTACAAACCTGACTGCTGGTTTATGTATTGC
>CAZCKG010000477.1:0-1945 GCA_964498825.1 uncultured Methanosarcinales archaeon | reverse complement strand
ATCTATATCGGAAGAAAAAAATTACACACCGTGCATAAAAAAATTGACTTCGAATGTTGAATAAGGAAGAGCGATTACTCGCTCTCCCTCTTCTAAGAACCGGACTTGAAAGTTTCCCTTCATCCGGCTCAAGCGTTCTATAACCTTTTCTGTATCAGGCAGCAGTTTTTTTTCAAATGGATTGACTTTTCCTGGAACTTAATTTATTATGACGTTCACAGAAGTAATCGATATCAAGAAACGGATTCATTTGTAATTTTAAAGGAATATGTCTACGGATTTTAGTTTTAGATAAAAGCAACAAGCTATTTCTTTCTGTTCTGAAGTTCCATTTTCGTGTAGCACTTTGCTTCCAATATTTGTTGATAATCCAATTTTTGGATTTATTTGGATGTCTTCTTTTAGCCCATCTCCATAACATTTCCCAGATTCTATGGTCAAGTGTCTGGAATACGTTAGAAGAGACCACTGAACTGTGGTAGTTAGTCCAACCTCTAATTATGGGATTTAGTTTGGAAATTAAATTTTCTTGAGACCATGCTGTTCCTTTCCTTAAAGTTTGACTGATTGTTTCAGTGAATCTTTTAATTGACTTCTTGGAAGGCTTGGTCAGAAGCTTGTCTTTATACTTGCGGAAATTCCAGCCTAGAAAGTCGAAGCCTTCATTAATGTTTGTGATAAGGGTTTTATCATCAGACAGTTCAAGACCCCGTTCCTTGAGAAAGACAGTAATCATGTCTTTGATTTCTCTGGCAGTTTCCTCTGAATTAGCAGTTACTATGAAATCGTCACAGTATCTGATGAAGTTGACCTTAGTTGAATTCTTTTTTTTTTTGGAAATTCAGCCAGAAGTAGCTTCTCAAGACCGTCCAATGTCATATTAGCCAAAATAGGGGATATCGTCCCGCCTTGTGGCGTGCCTGCTTTTGTTGGATTCAGATGACGTTTATAAATAAATCCTGCTTTAAGAAATTGGGTTAGTATTGATTTTTCCATTGGAATGTTGGTCGACAACCATTGATGATTAATATTATCGAAGCATCCTTTAATATCACCTTCAAGTATCCATTGGGCTGAATTTTTCTTGCTTAGACATAGAAAGATTTGCTCACGGGCATCTTTAGTGCTTCTGTGCTTTCTAAATCCAAAGGACCTGATATCAGACATAGTTTCAGCTATGGGTTCAAGGGCTAACGCGTATAAAGACTGCATAGCTCTATCATACATTGTGGGGATACCTAAGGGACGTTTCTTCTTCTTACCAGGTTTATTGATGAAGACTCTTTTAAGGGGTTTTGCTTTGTATCTTTTACCAGTGAGACTAAGGGCAGCTTTTATCTTGGAGTCAGGTGTTAACCATTTCTCACCATCGATTCCAGGTGTCCTTTTTCCTTTATTTTGGGTGACTCTTCTTACTGCCAAAAGTTTAGCATAGTAGGAATGAGTTAATAGGTACTGTAATCTCTTGACAAGGTTCCATTTGTTTTGTAAGACCGCTTTTGTAATTCGGGTTTGCAACTTATTAACACTCTTCTCTATTTGATGCCAGTTGATGCTTTTCCAATTCTGGCAGAGGTGAGCATCTGTAAGCTTCTTATCCTGGTGGGATATCGTTGAAATACTTACATTCAAAAGTTTGCCTCCTTTCATACAATAGAACACCATCAGTAAGTCGGCATCCTTTCGGATCGAGGCAAAGTTTGAACCCCTATCCAATCAATTACAGATTGGCATTCGCTTTTTACTGAATCCTTTACCCTCTATGCCATTAATTCCCTTCACAGAGTCTCTACCTTTTTTTTTTTTTAAAAAAAAAAAAAAGGAGCATGTAGGGCTTACCAAGTTTTATGTCACAAATAATGCAAATGCTTTAGAAGCCATCTATAGACCGGAAAGCGTCTGTCCATTTTCTGCGACGTCTGTAACACCATCGCAGCCTGCTTTC
>CAZCKG010000476.1:0-1956 GCA_964498825.1 uncultured Methanosarcinales archaeon | reverse complement strand
AGGAGAGGATCTTATTATTATTGACCAGCATGCGGCTCACGAGAGAATCCTTTACGAGCAGGTTCTGAAAATTAAAAAATCCAGAGTTCAGGAGCTTATAGCCCCTGTGACTATAGATCTTACACCAAAGGAAAAGGTGCTCATGGAGGAATATATTCCTTACCTGGAAGAGTATGGATTTGGGATCTCGGAGTTTGGGGATAATACTTTTGTAGTCACCTTTGTACCTGACATTTTCGGACGGCTTGAAAGCCCGGAAATTATCCATGACGTAATTTCTGATCTTCTGGCTTCCGGAAGGGTAAAAAAGGACACAGGAGTTTCTGAAAAAGTCTGCAAGACCCTGGCATGCAGAGCTGCAATCAAAGGCGGAGCAGCCTGCAACCTTCGGCAGATGGAAGAGCTGATAGAGCAGCTTAGAAAAGCTGATAATCCTTATTCCTGCCCGCATGGGAGGCCTACAGTAGTCACTCTCACAAAAGGTGAACTTGACCGTATGTTTGCAAGGATACAGTAAAATATTGCAGCTGGAATGTTTAATACTTAGGCTTTTCTTGCAATCGAAATTGCATCTGAAGAAGAGGGTTTGAGTTTCCTATATATTTATATAATATAATTGAAATGTAATACTGAATGTCAGAATGTACTGACTTCTAAACAGGCATCATTCCACAAAACTATTTTTTACACACCAACCCCCAAACCCCAACTTCAATAAAGAACGTTACCCCACGTTCCAGAATCCAGAAAAACCCCTAACTTCCAGAAAAACGAAATTCCACTCTGGAATGATGCCTTCTTTTCTTTCAAAATGATCTCTCTAAATGATATTCCTCTAATAAATGATATCCTTGTTAACTTCAGGCAGTTTTATCCGGAGTATGATTGGGCCTCTTCTTATTTTTCACGTCAATACATTTATAATAAAAAACCTCCGAGTATTCTTCCATGATAGATCCTGTTAACAATTTCAAGATTCCTGAAGAATGGATTGTCCGCACCGGGCTTCCCAGGGAAGAACTTGAAAAAGAAGTAGCATCCGGGATGATTGTGGTTCTGAGTGACGGATCTGTACTCAAAAGAGGATACACTACAGGAACCACAGCCAGTGCCGCTGCAAAAGCCGCAGTCCTTTCTATTAAGAATGTAATTGACAATGTCTCTGTCCCTACTCCTGTGGGGCTGAGGGCCTACCTCAAGGTCAGCGAATCTTCTCCTGGGCGTGCAGTTGTGAAAAAGATCTTAAACGATCACGAATCCGATATCACAAGGGGACTTGAATTTGTTGCCGAAGCCAGAGAAGTCGAAGGTATACGAATTCTCGGAGGAAAAGGCATAGGAATTGTAAGAAGGGACGGGCTTCAGGTTCCTAAAGGCCAGCCGGCAATCAATCCAAAGCCAATGGAACAGATAAAAGCCGCAGTAAAGGAAGCTGTAGAAGAACTGGGCCTGAAGGGAGCTGAAGTTACAATCTCAATTCCTGAAGGAGAAAGGATCGGAAGAGAGACTCTGAACAGCAGGATAGGAGTCGAAGGCGGGATTTCCGTACTTGGAAGTACAGGCTTTGTTGAGCCCTGGAATGATCACCTGGGAGAAACAAGAGGAGACCTCATTCGCTGTACGGACAGAGTGGTTCTGACTACAGGCAGGATAGGGATGCGTTATTCTCACATGCTTTTTCCGGACTATACCGTGGTCATGGTCGGGAGCAGGATCTCAGAGGGGCTTGAATCCGCATCAGGAGATATCATTATCTGTGGGCTGCCCGGCCTTGTCCTGAAATGGGGTAATCCCGACATGCTTGAAGACAGCGGATACGCAACTGTTGTCGAAATGCTTGAGATAGCTCCTGAACACGAACGCCTGAAGGAAGCCTTTGAAATGGCAGTAGAGAAAGGAAAAGGCGCAAGGATTGTGGTAATTGACAGGGACGGATCTATCCTCATGGACAGCAAA
>CAZCKG010000475.1:0-1961 GCA_964498825.1 uncultured Methanosarcinales archaeon | reverse complement strand
TGCAACAGCTCATCGTCCGTTTCATTCGCTTCGCTTGTTCGAGCATACTAATTTATGGCTTAGAATCCAGAATTCCTCATCTGAGGCACAGGAAATAGAAGATTTTATGGGAATTGCGCTGCAAGTGCAATTGCACAGGTCTGATTCGCTACACTCAAGAGAGTTATTTGTGAACAGTAAAATGCTTTCCTCTCCTAGGGAACTAATTTAAGAAACTACAACTTTTCATTAAATTGGAGTTATGTTATTATTTTTCGAAATCTTTTAGGATCAAATGTCTTACCTGCATGCAAATGGCATAGGAACTTAATAAATAAGGGAATTAATACTATGAAAATAAATTACATTAATCCTGAGAATATGGCTAAGCTGAGAGGATATTCGCATGCTATAACTGTGGAAGGGAATCATAAAACAGTTTATATCGGCGGACAAAACGCTATTGATGAAAATGGGAATCTTGTCGGCAGGAATGACCTTATAAAACAAACAGAACAGGTTTTAGCAAACATTGAAAAAATAATGGATGAGGTGGGGGCAAAAATTGAAAATATTGTAAAACTTAATATTCACCTTCTGCAGGGTAGAAATCCTCAAGAGGGTTTTCAAGTTTTTCAACAAAAGTGGGGAACAAATCAAAATTTTCCAGCAATAACTGTTCTGTTTGTTGCAGGATTGTCAAATCCTGACTGGTTGATTGAAATAGACGCGATAGCAGTAATTCCAGAATAATGTGTCATGTCATGAATCTTTGACCATATTAAAAATTATTCTTCCTATTTTTGGGAAAAAATACATAGACTATATGAGTTATTTTCTATAGCTTACGGAAACTAATCAAAAACTGAAATAAGCTTTTCCTGTAGTCTTTATTTTCCATGTTTATAGAACCTTCAAGTTCCTTTATCGAGTAATATTTTTTCATATGCCTGAAAATATTTTAAATTCGAATTTTTAACGGTATCTTCAAAGACTTCTAAAATGCCGCGAGTCATGCCCTGACTCTCAAGAAACGACAAATTTTTCTGAGCGGAACAGGAAATATTTATTTAACCTAAAGACGTACTAAAAAATTAGTATGAAAAGTGCATATTTGAATGCAAAATTATGTCAAAATTCCTTTTTTCGAGAGAATTCACACCGAAAAATCTGGTGGAATTTTCCGTGAATCTAAAGACTTAAAATGTATGAGCGCATATTGAATTTGGTTCGTGGTAGAAACAATAATAATTAAATATAAAAATTTTATAATAAAATTTGAAGGTTTACAAAATTGATACGATTTCTAAAACCTATTTTGATGAAAGTTTTCCCGCGAATTTTTAAAAAAAGCTAGAATGTAGCTAGCTTCAGAAAATAATTATTAGATTTTTATGGAGAATAAACCAAAATGAGTGATAAACAGGTTTATGATGCTTCGCGTATCCAGGTGCTCGAAGGTCTGGAAGCCGTCCGGAAACGTCCCAGCATGTACATAGGCAGTACGGATGGCCGCGGGCTCCATCACTTAGTCTATGAAGTTGTAGACAACAGTATTGATGAAGCCCTTGCAGGCTTCTGTACCAGGGTAGACGTCACAATCAATCCTGACGGAAGTGTGACTGTCCTGGACAATGGGAGAGGTATCCCCATCGATCCCCATCCTATTCATAAAAAATCGGCCCTTGAAGTAGTTATGACCGTTCTGCATGCCGGAGGGAAATTCGATAAGAATACCTACAAAGTCTCAGGCGGATTGCATGGAGTAGGGGTTTCTGTCGTAAACGCTCTTTCGGAATGGACGGACGTAGAAGTAAGTAGAGATGATAAAAAGTACTTCCAGCGCTATATCCGTGGAAAACCCGAAGCTGATGTTCAGGAAATAGGGACTTCGGAAACTACGGGCACGAAAACTACTTTTAAACCTGATGCAAAAATCTTTGAGACTACCTACTTTGAATATGACATTCTCTCAAACAGGT
>CAZCKG010000474.1:0-1967 GCA_964498825.1 uncultured Methanosarcinales archaeon | reverse complement strand
GAATACATTTAAAATATGGTTACTAAATTTGTATATACTTCGATTAATTATACTAATATCGAAAAAATTCATATTGATGTGTGAGAGCAAATGAAGAAAGAAATAAGCCCATATTCAATCGTTTTAGTTTCAATTATCCTACTTTTATTTTTAATTATTTGTCCTTTTGCTGTATCAGTATCTTCTGCGCAGAACACCTCATCAGCAACTTCCTATATGTATTTTACAAATCCACAAAACGACACTGTCTCTGTGTTTGATACTTCAAGCAACAGGTTTACGACTACAATTGATGTAGGAAAATATCCTTCTGGAATTGCAGTCAGCCCAGATGTAAAAAAAATATATGTAGCAAACACTGGCAGTGGCACTATTTCTGTGATTGACACTTCAACCAACAAGGTTACAGCCACAGTAAAAGTAGGAAAGAGCCCTGGGGAAATTGCAGTCAGTCCAGACGGGAAAAATGTATACGTAGTAGATGAAGACGAAAATGATTATAATATATACATAGTTGATACTAAATCGAATAAAGTTACGAATAAGAGACCTGTTGGACATACTCATCATCATGGAATTACTATAACTCCAGATGGGAAAATGCTATACATAACGAATTGTTTAAACGGCACGGTCTCTCTAATAGATATAGCTTCTAACACAATTACAGCCGGTGTAACTGTAGGGGATACTCCTTGCAGATTAACAGTTACGCCAGATGGAACAAATGTATACGTGGCGAACTGGGGCAGCAACTCTGTCTCTGTAATTGACACTGGCACTAATAAAGTTACAGCCACTGTGGATGTAGATAACAATCCTTTTGAAGTAATCTCTAATCCTGATGGCTCAAAAGTGTATGTGGTTAACTCCGATGGCATTGCTTCTGTAATTGACACTGACACTAATAAAGTTACAGACACGATAAATACAGGATATGGTTCTTTTGCCTTCGGCCAGTTTAAAAGTCCAAATATATCATCTTCTACTCCTACAGAAGAATCTTCTTGGCTTGAACAGGGAATTGCTGTAGCTATTGTTGCCTTAATTGTGTTTGGTATACTTAGTTTTGTAATATCTATGTTAC
The DNA here is from genome assembly GCA_964498825.1 of uncultured Methanosarcinales archaeon. Lineage (GTDB taxonomy): Archaea > Halobacteriota > Methanosarcinia > Methanosarcinales > Methanosarcinaceae > Methanosarcina. The sequence goes on along the minus strand of CAZCKG010000474.1, from coordinate 880 downwards.
TAAGACAACCTTCTACGAATCTAGATTGGATAATTATTGGTGTCGTAGCTGCTTTGATAAGTGCTAAGCTCTCACCCTATCTGTTTGGGAAATAAGTGACGACGGTCAAAGTAGTAAATTCCTCAATTTTACATCCGGTATTACAGGTTTCTTTCAGGCAGCTTCCATACCATCCTAAGAAGTGAAAAGGCTTCGTGCCTTGAGAAACCCATATTCCTGTAAAGAACTGGATGCACATTTCCTGCAATTGGGATGCATCTTGTGCATATTCTCATTAAATTTCTAATCTGGTCAGCCTTAGTGTGCAGTAGTACCCCCATGCTTATTAATCAGTTTTGTATGTCAGCGCAAGGTTAACCCAAGTAGGCTATTGTAGAAAATCAAATTGCGTACGGCTACCCCACCCTAAAGAGGCTGGCCGACAATTACCAGAGATAATTACAGAATTCCTTTTTTGATTTTAAGGTCATATTTGCTTTCTGTTCAGCATTTTTGTATTACTGGCAATAATTCTCAGAAAGCCTGTCAGAGATTTTGATAAGAAGATAGGAGAGGCAAATGAGGAAGATATGATGGAAAATTGATGGAAACAACTAAAACTGCAGCTGAAAGCGATATAAAAACTCCTTGATGCAGTTTTATTATTCTCTTCCTGAACTTAACTTAAAGAAATTCTCCTGTTTTCTGAAAGAAGTAATATAAAATTTTTGTTAACTCCGTTAACTGAATAGTTACGAAAAATTCTATTTTTGGGAAATCAAGGAATGTGTTTTATTAAGTGGAGAAATATTAATCCAAAAGAGAATCTTAATGTCAAAAGACGTCTATTAGTTATAGAGGAATTTAAGACACCATAAGAATTACTAGACGAAGGGATTAT
>CAZCKG010000473.1:0-1993 GCA_964498825.1 uncultured Methanosarcinales archaeon | reverse complement strand
TTCTAAAACCCAAAGGAGACTGCGTTTCCCAGATAATCCTGCTGGGAGAACCTTATGCTGACAGGAGTGCAGGCCAGTACTACGATTCCATTGCAGAGATGAACGAAGTCCTCGAAGGTGCTCTCGAAAGGCTTTGCAGGGAACATGATATTATTGTTATGGAAGGAGCGGGTGGAGCTGCTGAGATAAACCTCTATGAAAGAGATATCGTAAATGTCGGCACTGCAAGGCTTACGCAGGCTCCCATAATCCTTGTTGGAGATATAGAAAGAGGAGGCGTTTTTGCAAGCCTTTACGGTACAGTTGCACTTCTTCCCGAGGATGTACGGAAAAATGTCAAAGGATTTATTATCAATAAGTTCAGAGGCGACCTGGAAATCCTGAAACCGGGTTTAAAGCAGCTTGAAGAAAAGACAGGCATTCCGGTGCTTGGAGTTCTTCCTTATTTCAAGCTTAATATTCCCTCGGAGGATTCGGTCTCACTTGAAGATAAAGAAGGCGTAAAGAACGAAAAGGACATTGAGATCGCAGTCATTCGCCTGCCCAGGATCTCGAATTTTACGGATTTCGAACCCCTGGAAGGATTTGCTAAAATCCGCTACGTGGATCTTGACGAAGATCTCGGAACCCCGGATGCAATCATGATCCCGGGCACTAAAAATACTGTTAATGACCTGCTCGACATTAAGGCAAGCGGTATGGCCGAGAAAATTCAGGCTTTTAAAGGAAAAGTTCCGATTTTCGGGATCTGCGGCGGTTATCAGATGCTCGGCAGGACAATCTATGATTCAGGAGTCGAAAACGGAGTTGAAGCCGAATTTGAAGGCCTGGGACTTCTGGATACAGGGACAAAGTTCGGAGAATATAAAAAGAGAACAATCCAGGTCACAAAAAAAGTGAATGCCTATGGCCCGATACTGGCTCCTATAAATGGGGAGGAGATAAAAGGATATGAAATCCACATGGGAATAACTGACTCCCCCCATAATGTATTCGGGGACGACGGTGCAATAGACGAGGCCGGCCTGGTAATTGGCACTTACCTGCACGGGCTCTTTGACAATAAAAATATAAGAGATGCACTTATGCAGTATCTCTACGAGAAAAAAGGACTTGAGTACATGCCAGAAAATCGAATTACCGAAAGCGAAGCCTACGAAGAACTCGCAAGCGTGGCCGAGCAGAACCTTGACATGGAAAAAGTCTACGAGATAATCGGAATCTAAAAATTGGCATGTGAGGCTTCGAATATTGCAAGCATCAGTACCTTCAGGTGCTGCCAGACAAAACACCTGAGGGTATTTATTAAAAAGATGTTGAGCATAAAAGAGGTATTGAGCGGGTCTCTGAAGAACATTGGAATATTCGGAACTAAAAGGCTATAATGATTGGGGTAAAGTACAGCACTCGCGAAGGTATAACCGGCCTCCGTAACCCGCTCAACAATAAATAACCCATTGCTAATTATTTATGCATTGTGAATTTGTTCTACTATAGTTTCGAATTTTAAGATTTATGTTAAAATTCCCCCAGACCTTTAAGCCGAAAGCATACCTGTACCCTTTTTGTTTTTCTGTTTTCCTCACTTTCAATAGTTCTAACTCACTATGTATATAGACTATTTCAGTAAAGAAAATCCAATCTGAGTCTCACAACGCGAAAAAGACATAAAAAGAGGAAAATTTTCATATCAGACGATTTCTACAGAGCCCAATATCTTTATTTATTAATTAGTACGCTTGAGCGCAAGCGTTGAGCCACAACCGTTGAGCTGCAACCGTTGCGCCGGTTGATCACGCCGCTGTTAGGGGATAGTTTTCGCTCAAGCCTTTTTTCAAAAGGCTTGCGTAAACCGTTGCGCCGGTTTATCACGCCGTTACTAGGGGTGGTTTTCGATCAAACCTTTTTTGAAAAGGTTTATGTAAACCGCTGTGCCGGTTTATCACGCCTCAATGTCGTTTTTGATCAAACTTTTTTTGAAAAAGTTTGCGAT
>CAZCKG010000472.1:0-1993 GCA_964498825.1 uncultured Methanosarcinales archaeon | reverse complement strand
AATATATAGGATGCGTTCAGGAACAACGGAAAAAGGAATATTTAAATTGAAGGCCTCTCATTACAATATCGGTTTTTAATCTCTTTTGCTGCAGTACTAAGTTCCTTTAAGGTTTCGTTCAGGGAAAGTAGAAATTCATTTTTAAGTTTCTCAGCCAGCCTTTCAGGGACGACACTTCTAAAATAAGCAGGAGTTCCTCCCCTGGATTCCACATACCCTTTTTTTTCCATTCTGTCCAGCACAGAATAAATCTTTGGTCTTGGAACAAGGGTGTATTCGTGAATTTGCCTTGCTGTTGCTTCATTCAAATTGAGGAGTCCTACATAGATTTTTGCCTCGTTCTTCGTGAATCCAAGACTCTTGAGTCTGCCTATGAGTTCAGAGTTCATTGCATGCCTCCGGCACCATTCGATCTTTTTCGATTATTCTTTTAAACTGTTTCGTCAAGTTTCTTTAGCATCCCAAGCAATGTTCTCAGGCTTTCCTGATATGTGACAATATCTGCTTCCTCCAGCTTATTGAAAATTTCGAAGGCGTTTTTTTCGACCTCACCTATAAGCCACCTTCTGTACTCTATCCCTTTATCTGTAAGGGAAATCAGTATTTTTCTGCGGTCTTCAGGGTCGCCTCTCCTGCGGACAAGTTCTTCTTTTTCCAGGGCATCTATCATGCTTGTCAAGCTTCCCTTCTGAAGGTCAAGACATTTGCCCAGAGTTGTAGGCATGATGTCGTCTGAAGCTCCAATGATCATAATAGCTTTACTTTGATTTTTGTTCAGATTATATGGACTGCTCCCTATTTGATGAAAAACCTTGGCAAAATTTTTATGGAAGAGGTGGATCATTTCAAACTGGAGTTTTACAGTCTCCTTTATTCTTTCTTCTTTCATTGATTACCACAGTGAAATAATTTGATCTTTTTTGGATCCGGACAATGAAATTAAGCTCTATTCGCGAGGTGAGATGACTGAGCTCAATTTTTAAATCTGCTTTTTGCGTCTACACTGTCCGAATCCTTGTTTTGTAGAATATAGTTTATTTACTTATTGTTTGATTTCTAACAAAAAAGAGATGGATTGTATTTATAATTTATGATTTAGAAAAGGAGTGAGAGTTAAGGATACATTCCTGTTTTAGATTTTCATCAAATGTCTGGAAATATCTGATGCCACAAAAATCACTCACAGTAAGGACTAATGCCTTGAAGAAGATCCTACCGAAAAAGAGAAGATAATTTCCAAAGTTCAAAAAAGAGAAGATGGGTACAAGGAAAAGGAGGTTTACAATAGAGAAGAAATTCCTGAAAATAATTCCCTGGAACAGGGTCAAAAAACATCCCGAAACTAAAGATTAAGGATCTGTTGGAATAATTCAACATTGTGAGTATTGCCCAAAAACTTTTGAATGAAATTCGAGAATTTGTTATTTAGGAGAATTTCTTGAATTACTCCTCTTCAGTTCTAAAAGTTTCCAGAGCTTATCACATTCGCTGGCTGTTAACCCAATCTTGTTTACCAGATAGTCCTCCGTTTTTTCATTTTTTAGCGTATTTTTTAAGAGATTGCTTACTGTATCCCTGTGGTGCCCTGTTATCCTTTCAATACTCCTTATTCCATTTTTTTCAAGAAAAAGCCGATATATCAATTTTATTTCATCTTTAGGCAGATGTTTGCGATAAACAGCTGTGCCTATAGTATCCATGAAGAATTTACTGCAGTGCTTGCAATAGTATCTCTGATGTCCGGTTCTATACTTCCCGCGTTTTATAACAGCTTTTCCTTCAACCTTAAGATAATAAGCACATTCCGGATTTGGACACACAACTTCCTCTGTTTTTTCTGACATCATAATTCCCCTCCCGAAATCCCAATTAGCCATTTTGTTAATTTTCAAAGATGAAAGTTCTCTATAGGGTTTTTTCAAGGTACTGTTTTCTTTGATCAGGATCTGTAATTGAAAGTCTTCTAATGGATTTTTTCGATTCAAAGCTCAAA
>CAZCKG010000471.1:0-1993 GCA_964498825.1 uncultured Methanosarcinales archaeon | reverse complement strand
GTTTTACTGCACCTTCTTCACCCACTCTTGTTAATAAAGAATAATTTTTACTTACCTACAAGTTAGTCCTCTTGAGCGCAGCGGAAATAACCTCGTGCCGTTGCGATGTAATCGCAACTCCCAGAAAATCTCCGATTTCCTGTGATCCCGAAGCGAAATTTTAGATTCTAAGCCATAATTTAGTCTACTTGAGCGAAGCGAAACAGACCCCGTGCTCCCGAAGCGGAACTCGGGAAGCGAAAAGGATGGCCTAGATCCCTACGCAGGACTTGGGTAGCATTGCCAATTTTATATATCAGGAAATAGATTATATTGATCAAGCCATCTGAAAAGAAATTTTTTGCAAAATAAAAAAGGAAAGAAAAAAATGCAAATAATGATTATAGGGGGTTTTCTCGGAAGCGGGAAGACAACTACAATACTGAAAATCAGCAGGCAACTCCAGGACGCAGGAAAACGGGTTGCGATCATTGTGAATGAGATAGGTGACATAGGACTTGATGGAGATATCCTCACAAGTCCAGGTATTGTAACTGAGGAATTAACAAGCGGATGCATCTGTTGTACACTTAGAATCAGTATGCAGTATACTCTCCAGACTCTTGAGGAAGAGTTTAAACCTGACGTTGTTATTATTGAGCCAACGGGTATTGCCTTCCCGGGACAGATACGAGAAGAAATCGATATAATGGGGCTTTCCGACCTCTCCTTCTCTCCAATAGTGACCCTTGTAGATCCTGGCCGTTTCGGGACTGAAGCAAAAGAGATTCCTAAATTTATCGAGACGCAGATAAAGGAAGCTGAAATTCTCTGCATAAATAAAATAGATATAACCCCTGCAGAAATTGTAAATTCTACGGAAAAAATGCTTCTTGAGATAAATCCTGAAGCAAAGATACTGAAATTTTCGGCAAAACTTGGAGACAAAATATTTGAAAGTTTGCTTCTCTATCTTGCCGTTTCAGGCCTTAAGAAAATTTCTGAAGAAATTAAAAACTCAGTAGAGTTTTCAGAAGTTTCGGCCTATTCAGTTATGTATACCCTCAAATCAGGAGCTTTTAATCCTAAGAAAGGAATGAACTTCATAGAAGAAAGCCTGTTAAATATTCAGCAAAGAATTATGGAGATTAACCCTGAATTTGTAGGACACGTCAAACTTTCCCTAAAACTTCCTGAGTCTACCGTAAAAGGCAGTGCAACTTCCTCTAAAGAAGCTCCTATGGTAGAACTTTTGCAGGATCGGAAAAACGAGAAAGTCGAACTCAGATTACTCTCCGCAATTACAAAAATTCCCAAAAACAAACTTACCGAAATTGTAGAATACACCCTCGAAGGAGAACTTAGAAGGTCAGGAATCATTTTTGAGAAAAAAATAAACACGGTTACTAACAAGGAATTGATAACGAACCTCACAGTGAATGCTAAAAAAGAGTAAATTGGCAGGATCATACTATTTAAAAGGCAGGATCATACTACTTAAATTAGGCAGGGATCATACTGCTTAAATCAGACAACTAATATTCGCATTTAGTCTTTTCGGAACTTTTAAAAAGTCCGGGTTCAATCATTAAAAATGATACGGAGTTTTGACATGAACGAGGAAATAGACGAACTTGATGCTTATTTCAGCAAAAAAGGAGAGCCGACTGAAGGAGAAGCTGTCAAAATGGAACATATGATGATGGAAAAAGTTTCCATAAATCCTGCGAGAAGAAAGCTTTTGAGGATAGTTGGAGTCTTTGGGAAGACTGAGAAACAGTTAAAAGAAGAATCAGGACTAAACGATTTCTTCTACAAGTTCAATATGGATTTCCTGCTCAAAGAGGGACTCCTTAAATTCGAAGAAGGGATGTATCGACTTACAGATACGGGAATTTCATTGCACGATTCTGTATGCTGAATAAAATATTATACTATTTTTCCTTATTTTATATCCCCTTAATAATATATTTTTGACAGTCTGCACCTTAACTACATCCTGTTTTTGAAGGCT
>CAZCKG010000470.1:0-2015 GCA_964498825.1 uncultured Methanosarcinales archaeon | reverse complement strand
AAAGATCCCACAGCAAAACTTTTAATTTTTATCACTAATATTACTTTTTTATAATTGAATTAAATCCCTGCAAAACCAACCTGAAAAAAGCACGAATAAATGAAAAAACAGGAAATAAATAATCCTGAAATAAAATACGCCAGAAAAATAATCCTGAAGCAAAATGAACGAGAGTCTTTTTCCTGAGAAACCGGCATGCATGAAGCACCCGCTGATAAAACCCGATACTGTTGAGCAGAGGCTCTACCAGCTCAACCTGGCAGGAAAAGCTCTTGAGGGGTCAAGCCTGGTCGTACTCCCCACAGGCCTGGGAAAAACTATCATAGCTCTTTTTGTGATTGCTTCCAGGCTCCAGCGCTTCGGGGGAAAAGCCCTGATTCTTTCTCCTACAAAGCCTCTTGTAGACCAGCATGCGGCTTTTTTTAAAAAGGTAATGGCTCTTCCGGAAGAAGAGATTTTAGCATTTACGGGCAGTATTGCCCCTGCAGAAAGGGAAAAGCTCTGGGCACAGGGGAAGTTGATAGTATCAACCCCTCAGGTGATTGAAAACGATCTGCTTACAAAACGGATCAGCCTTGAAGATGTCAGCCATATCACCTTTGACGAAGCCCACAGGGCAGTTGGAAATTATGCTTATACTTTTATTGCGGAAAAGTACTTCGAGAGCGCGAGAAATCCTCATATTCTCGGGATTACTGCAAGCCCTGGAAGTTCAGACGAGAAAATCGCAGAGGTGTGTCAGGCTTTACATGTTGAAAACGTAGCCGTGAAAACCGAGAAAGACAGGGATGTCCGCCCTTATGTGCAGGAAAAAGAAATAGAGTGGCTTCAGGTCCTGCTCCCTGACGAGATGGCCGAAATCCGGGGTTACCTGGAAAAAATCCTTGACGACCGGCTTGGAATCATAAAGAACCTGGGTTTTTCTGCAGGCAGTGGGAAATACATCTCCAAGAAAGACCTTCTGCTTCTCCAGAAGCAGCTTCAGGGGGAAATCCGAATAGGAGGAGATCCAGCTATATTCTCTGCCATGTCAGTGGTCGCTGAGATGATGAAGGTAAATCATGCCGTGGAAATGGTGGAAACGCAGGGACTTGAGACTCTAAGGAAGTATCTGGAAAAGCTGGATGCGGAAGCCTCTTCAAGCAGTGCAAGCAAGGCTGCAAAAAGGCTCATGGACGATCTTTATATGAGAAAATCCCTGTACAGGGTAAAAGAGTGTGATGTTGAACATCCGAAACTTGGACTTGCAAGGAAAATAGTATCTGAGCAACTTGCAGAAAATCCTGATTCCAGGGTAATTGTGTTTACCAACTATAGGGACACTGCCGAGATAGTGGCAAATGCCCTTTCTGAAGCTTCTGGAGTTGTTCCTATTCGTTTTGTAGGCCAGGGTTCACGCCATAAGGATAAAGGACTTACGCAAAAGCAGCAGGCTGAAATTCTCGATAAATTCAGGGCAGGAGAATATAACGTACTTGTAGCCACTTCAGTTGCTGAAGAAGGACTTGATATTCCTTCCACGGACATGGTTTTGTTCTATGAACCCATTCCCTCGGAAATCCGCAGCATCCAGCGCAAAGGCAGAACCGGCAGGCAGCAAAAAGGCAGGGTGATTGTGCTCGTTACAAAAGGCACAAGGGATGAAGCCTATTACTGGAGCAGCAAAAACAAGGAAAAAAGGATGCTGAACAGCATGCACGGGCTTGAAGCTGTTTTGAGCCCGAAAGGCTCAAGGAAAAGCGCAGAAATTTCGGATTTTGAAAGCTTGCCCCTTGCTTTAAATTCAAAGCCCGCACTGGAAGAAATCCAAAATGCGACTGTAGATGAAGCCAGCAGTAAAAACCCTGTAGACTCTGAGGACAGAGATCTGGAACTAAGTATTGAAGAAAACAGAATAAAAAGTACAGACGAAAACCTGAAGGAAAGGCAAAAAACCCTCGTAGATTTCGCCGCTCTTTCTGGAAAGAAATCTACAAATAAAGCAGGAATATCCGAGATAGAATCTTCAGGAACAG
>CAZCKG010000469.1:0-2018 GCA_964498825.1 uncultured Methanosarcinales archaeon | reverse complement strand
TTCCTCACTGGCAAGGGCACAGAAAAATTCTATTCTGGTTCCGTAGCCGCGGAAAACGCTGAAAAACTGTGCTCATAAGTAGTCTTCTTGAGCGAAAGTAGCGAGTGAAAAGGACTGCGAGCTGTTGCGATTATATCGAAACTCCCAGAAAATCTCCGATTTCCTGTGATCCCGAATCGCGACTCGGGGTGGAAAGCGCTGAAAAAAATGTACCCTTATTGCCTGTTTCCACATTTTTCCGCGCTTTCAGCGGTTTATTTCTTTTTTTGGGTTAGTGACGGAAGTTAAGGAATTAACTATAATTGAGACCATAGTTCACTCTTTATATTCAGATTAAAGTGAATATTAGTAAAAATGGTCAAAAGCATTGGAGATAGGTTTGCAAAAGCCCCCTTGAAATTATGATGATTTCTGAAGTTTATGAATGCAAGTCCAATACAGAAGCCGGAAAGAAACTGCTCTGAACCTTTAAGGACTCATTTATATAATTTACGATTTTATTCTGATCCAGAAGATGAAATATCTCTTCTTAATTTCTCCACTTAATTTCTCCTTTTTTAAAGAATTTTCCCAAAAAGGTACCTAAACGCCTTTTTTCAGACAAGATCTTCTATTTATTGAAAATATTTTATAAGATGCGGTAGCGTTGATTGTCAAATATTTATACAAAAACTATATATTCTCGAGCTTCGTACATTTTCCGGTGATACCATTAGAACCTGGGAAATGTTGATTTTATGCATTATTGGAGGAATAATTATGATTCCTGCAGTTTCAGCTGAAGAGGAATATACGGTAATCTCAGGCAAGGAGAATACTTTTGTTTCTGCCGAAAAAGATTACATAATTAGTCCCTGGACTGAAAACCATCGTGATAAAGGGGGTTCTTTTTCTCCTATGCGGTTAACCCAGTACATAAGACAGGGTCAGACTATAACTAACAATGTAAAAGTGGGTTCGGGAGTAGAATATCTTGAAGTGGATTTGAATTGGGGAGATAAAAGTGATTCTCTGGCTCTCAGTATTTACACTCCTTCAGGAAGAAAAGTCGGAACCTATCGTGACAAGTCTGATAGAAAAGTAGATGGAAGGATACACTTCAGAATGGACCCTTCTTACGGATGTGTAGATAGAGGAACTTGGAAGTTCAAGGTTTGCGGAGAATCGATTAGTGGAATTGAAGGTTACACATTTGGTGTTTACCAGCACTAAGCTTAAAAAAAAGCTTATTTTCTGTTTACTATTTTTTGTATTAATAACAAGAGCCGGGGCTACAGAGTATATTGTAAGTCCTTTTCCGAGCGATGAATCCGGAGCTTCGCTTGCAGGAGAAAAGGTAATAGAACTTGAGGTAACCGAAATACCCTACTGGCAGTTTTTAGTATGGCTGGTCATAATGAATATCTTATCAGCGGTGGATATACTGCTGTACCCTGCAAAGCTTATTTTTGCAATACTGGGATTCAAGGTTACAGGACGCGTAAATGTACTTGATAATCCTAAAAGATTAAGCATATATGAATTCATAAAAGCCAGCCCCGGAACATATTTTAGTGAGATCGTAGTAAAAATGGGGCTGGATAGGGGAACAGTAAGGCATCACGTAAAAACTCTTGAAGCTCTGAATAAAGTTGAAGTTTATAAAGACGGCCGAAAAATGAGATATTTCCCGAACAATTCTATCTATAGTGAGGAAGAGAAAAAAGTAATTTCGGCACTTCAGAACAATACTAATCAAAAGATTATTTCAGAAATATTAAATGGCAAATGTAATACCAATATAGATCTTGCCCAAGAAATTGGAGTTTCCCGAAGTACGATTAGCTGGTATGTCGGGAATCTTAAAGAAATCGGCCTTATAAAAGAAGCTAAAAGAGGAAGAAATATTATTTACAGAATAAATCCTTCATATGAGACTTTGCTCGCTGAATATGAGTGAAAGTTCTCTAGCTGAATATTGATTCTCAAGTGTCTTTGAAAAGTTTACACTACTCAATTACAACATATTTTTCATTTAA
>CAZCKG010000468.1:0-2026 GCA_964498825.1 uncultured Methanosarcinales archaeon | reverse complement strand
GAAATAATAAAATTTACAACAACTGCTTCAACAACACAGAAAACGTGCTTTTAATGGAAGATCTTGAATTCTCGAATGTCTGGACTTTTGATAAAACAGAGAGTCAAAACATAATAGGCGGCCCTTATATAGGCGGGAACTACTGGGCAACGCCTGAAGGAGACGGGTTCTCCCAGATTCATTCTGACATAAATGGAGACGGCATAGCAGAGGAATCTTTCGATCTGGACGAAGGAAATAGCGATTACTTACCTCTAGTTATTGCAGAGATAGCACCCATACTTCCGGTTGCAAAATTTAAAAGCAACGTTACAGAAGGTTATGCTCCACTTACTGTTAAATTTAAAGACCAATCAGAAAATACAACAGAATGGAACTGGGACTTTGGAGACGGAGCTACTTCATACCAGCAAAATCCAATGCATACCTACTCTACAACAGGAAATTATACCGTAACACTTACGGCAATCAATGCAGATGGCCAGAGTACAACTACAGGCGACATTAAAGTAAAAAACCTGCAAAAGCCGATTGCTGCATTTTCTGCAAACGTGACTTCAGGAAAAGCACCATTGAGAGTATTATTTACTGACAACAGCCTGGGAGAACCGACTTCATTCATCTGGAACTTTGGAGATGGTACTAATTCAAGGCATGCAATGAATGCAACACACACATACACCAAAGCAGGAACTTACACTGTAACATTAACAGTAGCTAACCGAGCAGGTAGCAATACAGTAAGAAAATATAATTATATAGTTGTTGAAACTTTGAGACCTCCAAAGGCTGCATTTACAGCAAATGTAACATCAGGAGGAGCACCATTATCAGTGTTCTTTACTGACAGTAGCACTGGATCGCCAGTTTCCTGGCTTTGGAACTTTGGAGATGGGACAACTTCAACAATGCAGAATGCAACACACACATACACCAGACAAGGAAAATATACTGTGACGCTAACAGTAAAGAACGAAGTAGGTAGTAATAAGGCAACAAGAACCCGTTATTTAAATATTGCAGCACCTTTAAGACCCCCAGTTGCTGCTTTCTCTGCATCTCCAACTTCTGGAAGGGCCTCTTTGAGAGTGATGTTCACTGATAGAAGTACTGGTGGTGCAGCTACTTCATGGCTTTGGGACTTTGGGGATGGTACTACTTCAACAACACGTAACCCAACGCATATTTATAATAGAGCAGGAAGGTATACTGTTACCTTGACGGCGACAAATTCCGCGGGTATGAGTACTAAAACCACATCGGAATACATCACAGTTAGAAACAGATAAATATATTAATTTGAAAAACCCTACGAAAATTGCTAAGGTTGAAGAATACAGAGGGTCAGTAATCAAGTCTGAAACATAAGTCCATGACTGACCCTCGCTTACCATAGTCATTTGCATAAATTAAGTAATTTAACTTTGAGCCCATCCCAAAACCCATTATTCCCATATCCAGAAGAGTTTTGTAACTACTTTCCAGATCACTAGCTCAGTGATTAGTTCGAAACCGAGATTCAAAGAAATAGTTCTTGAGTTTTGGGATCAGCTCAAAATATACCTTTTGTTATTGAAACCTAATTTGACAGAATATACACTTTGCAATGTACAAATAGACTTCAGGATTCTGTTTTCTCCATTCATTAAATTTACATTATGTGTTACTGCTTTTCGAAAATGTTTTTCATCATAAAGTAATGAGTCGATACAGCTTGTTTTAAGTATGACACTGTAAATTAACATAATCTTTCAACGTAGAGATTGATAATACTCAAGTAAAAGATGAAATTTTGTAATGCATTTATCTGCTAGGCTTTGAATCCAAAAATTCTCTAGATAAAAGATTAAAAACAATATTTTTGCAGAAGTATATATAAGAGACTTTAAATAAATATAATCATATTTAAGGCAACTTTATAAAAAAATATATATGCTATAAAAATAATTAATAAGTGACAAGTTTTATATAAACTTGGAAAAACGGAAAAACGGAAAAACGGAAAAACGGAAAAACGGAAAAACAG
>CAZCKG010000467.1:0-2027 GCA_964498825.1 uncultured Methanosarcinales archaeon | reverse complement strand
TTTCCTTCATTTATGCCCTCCTGAATAGAATATATGCAGAATATATGCAGAATATATGCAGAATATATGCAGAATATATGCAGAATATATGCAGAATATCTTCCTGGCCGGTGGAAAAACTCTACAGACTTCTTCTGCCTACTTCTCTTTATGCAGGCTTCCAATAATGCATTTAACTCTCTGGATGACTTTCAGGCACTTAAACAAGTTTAAGATCCCGTGTGATTTTATCTATAAGCTCCTGTTTTGCAGGCCCGATTCCAAGAACGGTTACTGTGCCAGGAGGGATTTCTGTAAGCCCGGCATCCTGTATTAAAGCTGTTGGAAGTCCTTCCCTTCTTGCCTTCTCCTTAAGTTCATAAAGGTCTTTAAGAGTAGGAACTTTGAGGACAACTTTTTTCTGCCCTCCTTCTTTCCATTTTTCAAGATCTCCTTTACTTGCCCATTCAGCTGCAGAAATGGCAGCATGAGCCACCTGTACTGCAAACTTGCCTTTGGAAAGTTTCAGGTCGTCCCGGGTAACTATACATTGTTTATATTCACTCATTCTTTGCCTCGGGCTTATTCAAGGTCAGCTTATTTCTTAAACGTTTTCAGTATAGCCTTTCAGTCCTTTTCGCAAATTTTCAAGATTTCTTTCCTGAGTTCTTTGCATTTTCAGTAAGATCAGAAAATTCTTTCATTCAAATTCTTTCTAAAATATATTCTACTATTTTTCGTCATCATTTATAGTTTTTTTCATAAAGATTCTTGGAGGTATTGGAGAATAATTTCTGCAGTATTTATTCTCCATGCATCATAGATTCCTTTCCCTGAAGGCGTTCCGTTCACTTCAAGAACTATGGAATCCTTTTGTATATTGCCAATTTCTTTACCTTTTTCTTTATTATGATCTTTTATAAAACTTTCTATGATGTCAACACCTGCGAACTTTGTACCTATAGCAAGGGATGCCTTTTCCGCAGTTTCTTTTTGCTCAGGCGTAAGAACGCATCGGTCTGCACTTCCTCCCTTACTAAGATTATTTATCCAGGAGCCTGCTGCAGCTTTTCGATAAATTGCGCCTACTGCAGTGCCGTCAACAATGAAAACCCTGATATCCCTTCCCGGGTTTTCTATAAATTCCTGAATATACAGCACTCCCCTTTCTTCAAGTAACTTTTCAAGTTCTGCTTCAAGGGATAAGGACTCGACTTTTCTGTCAGAAAATTGCATTTTCCCATCTATGATCCTTGCAATATCCTTTCCCTTATATCCGAAAACAGGTTTTATGATTGAATCCCCTAGCCTTGTTACAACTTTGAGGGCAACTTTCAGATTCTGAACTGCTATGGTCTCGGGTACGAGAAGTCCGGCTTTCTTGAGGAGGTAAGAAGCATGATATTTGTTTGCCGCGTTTCGGATAGCCTCAGGGGAGTTGATAACCGGAATCCCCTCAGCTTCAAGTTCCCTGAGAATATCAAATCTGAAAGATACTCCTTCAAACGCCCCTGCACCCACATCCCTCACAATAATGGCATCAAGGTCTGAGAGTGACATTTCTCCTGCCTTAAAATGAATTTTTGACTCCGAATTTCTTGATTTTATGCTGACCTCTGCAGTCCTGAGATCCAGAACAAAAGGGGAAAAACCTTTTTCCTTCGCTGCAGTGACAAGTGCCCGTGCTGTCCAGTCTTCAGGATCAGTGACTATTATTCCTACTTTTTTCATAAATTATGATCTCATGTCTTCCAGATCAATTTTACGATAAGGATCAATGAAGTTATTTATAAAGTCGACAAAAAAAAGATGCAATCAAATTTTCTATGAACAGCTTTAGAGAATATCCACTTTTTCACTATGTATACATAAAACAGATAATTATTTTTCAATATGTACGTTTTGAGATTATCTTCGTTTCTCAATTTTTCTTCATTCGGAAGCCTGTTCTTCAAGGGCTTCAAGTCCCTGCCTTTTCCGATAATCATTGATTGCTCTATGGATAGCTTCTCTGGAGACGACTGAACACTCCAGTTTTCCTGGAGGCA
>CAZCKG010000466.1:0-2032 GCA_964498825.1 uncultured Methanosarcinales archaeon | reverse complement strand
TCTTGTCCTGAATATTTTTCATTTCTTGCATCTTCCTTAATCAGTCATTTTAAAAACAAATATTTCTAATTTTTTTATTTTCTTCTGCAGTACCGGCTCTTTTAACTCTCAGTTACAATCCATTTCTCTTATAAACATGTCAGGGACATATTACTCATACCTCAAAGCATCCACAGGTTTCATTTTAGAAGCTCTGCATGCAGGTACAGCTCCAGAGATTACCTTTGCTTAATTAATACAGATAAGAAGTGAAAGTCAGCGCAAAATGTTTTTCATGAATGGTTTAATCAATATTTGTTAGATTGCATATGGTTAGATTTCTAACAAAACGCAATGAAATCTATTTATATCTTTTGGATCTTCACGAAAAACTGTAAATGAAAAAACAGCCGGATTTAACTTAATTAAAATACTCAGAAGTACTTATTTCTATAAAATATATTTAAGTATCTCATGATACCTTTGACAATATTGCGTGATACCTGTACTCATAATACATAGATTTTACATATTCCATTTCGAAACCATATTTTTTTGCAAACTTTTCAAACATGAAAGGACTGTGAGCACTTCCAATTATGTCTCCTGGGCGATTTTTCAAAATGCCCGATACCTGTTTGAAGAAATTCAGCCCAACTTTAGGTAAAACTTTCCATAATCTGAAATTCTGTGAGAACCAGCCGAATTTCCATAAAGAGTAAAGCTTAGGATCAATTATATCGAAAAAGATTATTTTACCTTCGGGATTGAGATATTCAGAAGCATTATAAACAAAAGAATCCGTCTGCTCAGATGTCAGGTACTGAACTACTGCAGTTGCTGTAATTCGATCAAAAGAGAAACTCAATTTATCCCAGATTGTGTTATCATCTGCAAGAACTAATTCCGCGTTAGTGTACCCTTTACTCCATATTTTCTTCTCCGCCTCAGTAAGCATAGAAATGGAAAAGTCAGCTCCTATCACTTTCTCATAATTTGGAATATAGTATATTAGAAGTTCCCCTGCTCCGCATCCGAAATCAAGAAGGGTTTTTCCTCCATCCAGATGGAATAATTTTTCTTTTGCTTCTTTCACAAGGAATTCTTCAGTTGAATACCTGTGGCCTCCTCTCTTTTTGTCCGAAAAATATTCTTCCCAGGAGAACTCTGGTCTTTTAAATATTTGTTTCTTTAATTTGTTAGATGTTATTTCCATACCGAATCCCCTATTTTTCGGTACTTCTACTCATTGGAAAGAACCATGGGCTGAGATGGAACCGAAAAATGTCTTAATGTTCCCCAAAAGGATATGAAAAGATTTTAGGTAATTATAAACCTTAAAGAAACTATATACTTTTTGAAATAATTTTTCTAAGAATAAATTCTAATGTAAAGTACTCTAGGGCGAGAGAATAAAAAAATATGTTATGATTTAAGGTAATCTATCAAAGTAGAAAAATAAGACTATAGGATGAAAACTGAAAAAGGCAAATGCTCAGTGATCACAGTACATGCAGATGGCCTTTTCACATTCTTCATTCTGGAATTTCCACTTCAGTCCCCAGCGTTTTATTGCCTGTATGATTTTTACAAAATCTACTCCGCTTTCGGTAAGGTAATATTCGGATTTGGGTGGGGTTGTTGAGTCATCGACCTTCTTTGCAATCAAGCCTTCATTTTCCAGTTCTGTCAGCCTCTCGGAGAGAATTTTGGGAGTTATATATCCAAGCTTTCTTTTCAATTCGTTAAAGCGTTTCTCCTTCTTCTCTCCCTTATGAAGTTCCAGAAGAATATGGATTGTCCACCTTTTCCCTATGATATTCATAGTCTTGTAAACTGTGCAGTCTTTCATGGTATAAACATAGAAACTGACTGCTATATAAATTAGTATCTCTAATATACTGGTATCAAAATGATACTTATATAATATTACAATTTATAAAAATAGATACTTTAAGGCGTAGTAAAAACATCTAATGTTCAATTCAATTACAGTAAATTCCGAACGCAAAAAGTTGGAGATAAGGATCAAACATGAAAGGGAACTTGCCGC
>CAZCKG010000465.1:0-2050 GCA_964498825.1 uncultured Methanosarcinales archaeon | reverse complement strand
GGTTTACAGATAAATGTAAATACAGGCAGGTATCTCTATATGCACATATCTCATACTGAATGGTTTGCTAAACGGTTTTTTGCAAACGTTATGCAAACATTTATATGCGGAAACAAATCCGTTACAACAAATTTCTATTAAAATCACTATCTTTCAGGAGAATTAAGCTTATGGTACGAAAGCCAGGAAGTATGTATAGAAACGTGAGGCAGCGCTCATTTACCAGAAGAAAATACATGGGCGGTGTTCCAGGCAGCCAGGTTATTCACTATGACATGGGAGACAAGGCAAATACCACCTTCCCAATTAAAGTTTCATTGCTTGTAGAAGAAAAATGTCAGATAAGGCACGTTGCTCTTGAAGCAGCCCGTATTACAGCAAACAGGCACCTGATTGCAGATGCCGGAAAGATGGGCTTTTACATGAAGCTCCGTGTCTATCCCCACGAAGTACTCAGGGAAAACAAGCAGGCAACAGGCGCGGGTGCTGACCGTGTATCCAGTGGAATGCGGAGAGCCTTTGGAAAGAATGTCGGTACTGCAGCCAGGGTAGACCCAATGCAGAAGATCTTCACAGTAGCTGTTGAAAAGCAGAACTTTGAGGCCGCAAAGAAAGCTCTCTGGCATGCAGGACAGAAACTGCCTACACCTTGTAGAATCGTTGTCGATCAAGGGGCAGAACTGGTACAGTAACCAGTTAAACTGTTAAGATCAAAAGGAGCATAATATGTACGATTACGAAGAGCTTTTGAACCGTGCAATGGCAAAGATGCCTGACACCGAGACTACGGACGCTCGATTCGTAATCCCTGAGCCAAGACTCTTTTCCGAAGGTAAAACCACAATTCTGGATAACTTCGGAAATATTGCAGATATCCTTAACCGGGACCCTGACCACCTGATGAAGTATCTCACCAGGGAACTGGGGACTGCAGGAAAGATAGAAGGTACACGCGCAGTCTTCCAGGGAAGGTTTACGAGAGCTCAGATTACTGACAACATTCAGGCCTATGTGGACGAATACGTCATGTGTTCGGAATGCAAACGCCCTGACACCCAGCTTGTAAGGGTAGAAAGGGTACTTGTCCTGAAATGTTCTGCTTGCGGAGCTCACAGACCTGTCAAAAAGAGAAAGGTAAGCAATGTGGTTGTCAGGGATGCCATCGAAGAAGGCGGAACCTATGAACTCCGGATCGATGCTGTCGGGTCCAAAGGTGACGGGATAGCAAAGATAGACAAGTATACGGTTTTCGTGCCCGGAGCCTCAAAAGGCGACGTGGTCAAAGTAAAAATAAAGAAAATCAGTGGAAACCTCGCCTTCTCAGAGAGAGCAACCTGAGGTTAAGCTTTTTTCATTAAGGCAGTCCAGGCCGACTACTTCTCTATTCAGTTCTCGTGCCCGGACAGCTTAAGTCTTTTAAGTCTTATTTTAAGAATTTATATCCGACATTTCCTATTTTTAAAGTTTTAGATTTTCTTTAACCAATTTTTCTAATTCAAAAACTTCCTGAGTTCAGCCGCCGAAAAACCTATTAGTGATTTAAAATATCTGCCAGGTAAGCACAACAATAAAGTCAGGAAAGTGTGAGAAAAATGACTTCTGAAAAAGCAAATCCCCCAACATCCATATTGAAGGATAAAAATATAGAAGTCCTTTCCATGCCCGGAATATCAGTGAGCCTTCGGCATAAAGGGGAGAACCTTGAACTTGCAGCAAAAGGGGCTCTAAAAGCAGCCTGCAGCCCCGTCCTTAAAAAAATTAATTCCCGCCTGCAGGAAGAAAAACCAGCTCTTGTACTGGAAGATAAAGTCATTGCTTCGGCCTGGCTTCCTCCAATACCTGGTCCCGTATTCAAACGGCTGATTTTTGCAGAAGTTCAAATCGCTCTTGGAAAATATATTCCGGAAACTTTGTCTATTGAACTTACCCGCCAGAACAGTTCAAGATATCCCCCAGGAACAGTTGCAGACGAACTGGACACAGGCACCATAAAAAGAATAATAGATGAAGCCCTTGAACTTGGTACTTTCATTATCACATTTACCGAAAA
>CAZCKG010000464.1:0-2059 GCA_964498825.1 uncultured Methanosarcinales archaeon | reverse complement strand
ATCCCAAGTGTTTCTCCGTTCTCTTCACACGATTCACCCTTATCCGAAATTATATTAAAGGAAGTGTGTTATATGCTAACAATGAACATAGAAATTTAATGCTTATGCTTGAGAGAACACTTATAAAAGAAAGTAATAGATAAAGAGTAAGCACAAAAACAGACTCAGGAGAAAAAAATTAGCTGATATAAATTGTCCATAACCTGGCCTGAATTTGAGGGGAAATTTTCAATGGAAAACAAGTTCGAAATTGGCAGGATCATCAGGGCAAAGAATATTTCTGATGCGTGGTACCGCGGGCTTAACGTAATCTGGAATCACGGGCAGATAATTACCGATGAGAGAGGAAACCAGATAAGGGAATTCATGGACTTAATGGTAGTAATAGAAGATCCCTTTACTAACAGAATTCCCGAAGCTACTGCCTGGAATGAAGAAAGGCTTGAAGAGTACGCAAAACAGCTGATCTCAGGAGAAAACGTACAGGATTTCGAGTACACGTATGGACAGCGTCTTCGGAACTGGAATGGAAAAGTAGACCAGATTGAGTACGTGATCGGAAAGCTGCAGGAAAATCCCACCTCCAGACGAGCAATAGCCATCACCTGGATCCCGCCTGTAGACACGAAAGTAGGTGAGGTTCCCTGCATGATGCTGGACGATTTCAAGATCAGGGATGGGAAAGTGCACCTCACTACTCTCTTCAGAAGCCACGATTTTGGAGGAGCTTACCCTGCAAATCTCTATGGGCTCTCAAAACTCCTTGAATATGTAGCCGATAGAATAGACGAAAAACCAGGAACCATAACTACTATTAGCATTTCAGCCCATGTTTATGATCATGATTGGGATATGGTAGAAGATATTGTAAGAGGTAAGAACTAAGTACTTCCAATTATGCAAAACTAAAAGTAGGTAATCTTCCCACAAAAAGATCTGAAATAAAGAATAAGTGAGCTCTGATACACATGCTTGTCTCTATTAGCAAATCCTCAGTCAAAGGGGAAGTCTTTGCCCCGCCTTCAAAAAGTTATACTCACAGGGCTATAACCCTTGCAGCCCTTTCAAAAGAATCCGTCATCTATCGTCCTCTGCTCTCAGCCGATACTCTGGCTACAATCCGGGCTTCCCAGCTGTTCGGAGCTTCGATTGAAAGTAAAGAAGACAGGCTCATCGTTCACGGAGTTAATGGAAAACCCTATGTTCCTGACAATGTAATTGATGCTGCAAACTCAGGAACAACCCTTCGCTTCATGACTGCAATAGCAGCTCTTACTGATGGGATTACAGTGCTTACAGGAGATTCTTCCCTTCGAACCCGGCCAAATGGTCCTCTTCTCAAAGTCCTCAACCAGCTGGGAGCCAGTGTATGTTCTACCCGAGGAAACGAAAAAGCGCCTCTTGTTGTTAAAGGAGGACTTGAAGGAAAGGAAGTGAGCATTGACGGATCTATCAGTTCGCAGTTTATTTCTGCCCTTCTTATAGCCTGCCCTCTTGCAGAGAACAACACAACACTTTCAATTATAGGAAAACTGAAGTCAAGACCTTATGTAGACGTAACCATTGAGATGCTTGAACTTGCAGGAGTAAAAATCCATGCAGATGATAATAATGGCACCAAATTCATTATTCCTGGAAAACAGAAATACGATCTTAAAGAGTATACTATTCCAGGTGATTTTTCCTCTGCTTCGTACCTGCTTGCAGCTGCAGCTATAACAGATGAGTCCGAAGTTACTGTTAAAAACCTCTTCCCTTCAGAGCAAGGTGATAAAGTTATCATTGAGACTTTGAAGCAAATGGGAGCAGATATCACATGGGACAGAGATGCCGGTATCGTAACCGTCAAAGGAGGACGAAAGTTAAAAGCTATAACCTTTGATGCCGGAGCAACTCCTGATCTTGTCCCTACTGTAGCTGTCCTGGCTGCAGTTGCTGAAGGTACAAGCAGGATAGAAAATGCCGAACATGTCCGATATAAAGAAACTGATCGGCTTCGCGCCCTCGCAACCGAACTTCCAAAGCTTGGAGTCCAGCTTAAAGAAGAGAAAGACAGCCT
>CAZCKG010000463.1:0-2060 GCA_964498825.1 uncultured Methanosarcinales archaeon | reverse complement strand
TGGAAGAGCGCCAATAATACAGAATGATCCTTCTGGTACTCAGCACAGAATAGCTTAGAACAATAATAAATCCGGCGTAAAAGATCCTGAGAATTCTCTATAAATTGAATTATTCAGAACCCTGAGCCTTATCTCAAAAAATTGGGTTTGGGCCCGTATCCGAGCTGCGGCTCAGAACTGGTCCAGAATGCTCAGGATTTCTTCAGCTTTGCCTTTGATCACGCTTGCCGCATTAAGGGCAAGATCTCTGGCTGTGTAAGAGCCATCTGACTCCATTGTAAACACAAAAGCGTTCTCATCGAAGTCGATGTTTATTGCGTGAATATCACATACCTGTTCACAGAGCCTGCAGAGCGAGCATTTGAGGAGATCTTCCTCGGAAACTTTAGCTCCTGACTCGCCGAGCCTTATAATGCCCTTCGGACATTCGGCTGCACAGTGCCCGCATGCATCGCAATTTTCGATTTTTATGATCGGCACGTTCTTGTAGCCGCAAGCAACTCCTGCCTGCCATTTAACGCTGTCCCTACCGTAACCCATATGAGCGACAGCTTCAAGCACAAGTTTCTGCCCCTTTTTCAGCTCAACAATCGGTATATTAGGGTCAGCCGGCTGTATCTTAGGGTCAGAGGAGATGAGGTCCCTTGAATAAACCGTGCCAGGACCTTCTGCACTGAGGGTTAAGGAAACCTCGCAGGCAGGACAACCCTCCCCTCCACAGACATCGCATTCTGCCTGTGGCACATACGTCTCTACATCCGTAACAATCGGGATTAAGGACAGACGTAGAGCCAGTTGCTCATCATAGAGTACCGAGGTGTTGTCATAAAGGTTCACATACTCGATCGCAAGCGTTGGTACATCTGCGATCATGGCACGCCGAATGCCGTTGGCAAAAGATGTGCTAACCTTGGAAAGCACGAATTTTGCAGATCTATCCGATAACTCCAGAATGTCTACTTCCATCGTCATATACCTTAATTTCCCTTATATTTTAATGCATTCAAAAAAAGAGAATTTTAAAAGAATTCTCTTATACACGTCTTCCGCCTTTCGGACGAGTGCCGTCGTGCGGGACAGGAGTTACATCTTCGATCCTGCCAATCCGGATTCCTGCTCTTGCAAAAGCCCTGATTGCAGCCTGAGCGCCAGGACCCGGGCTTCTCTGCTTGTTTCCACCGGGAGCTCTTACCCTGATGTGAATGCCATTGATGCCCTTATCTCTGAGCTGGTCAGCAAGCTGGCCTGCCATCTGCATGGCAGTATAAGGAGAGCTTTCGTCTCTTGCAGCTTTTACAACCATACCACCTGAAGACTTTGCAATGGTCTCAGCCCCTGTGATATCGGTTACAGTAATAATTGTGTTGTTAAACGAAGATTTGATGTGAGCTACGGCCCATTTCATGTCTGCCATGGTTATCTCCTCCCTCCTCTCTTCTTCTTTCCGCCGCCTCTTTCAGGGGCTTTCTCTTTAGCCTGTCTTGCTTCTGCAGCTGCCTTTAAAGTTGTGGTCTCTGCAAGGCTAGACGCCACCTGTACAGGCCTTTCAGGGTGAGATTCGCTAACAAGCGGAGAGTTTCCATAGTACCCGATATGCATCTCATCCTCCTTGGAAACGAGCATTCCAGGAATGGTAGCCTTTCTACCGTTTACTGCGATATGCCCGTGAGTAATAAACTGGCGGGCCTGGATAACCGTCCTGGCAAGTCCGAGACGGAGAACCTGGGTCTGGAGCCTCCTTTCGAGGATGTTTTCAGTTTTTAAAGAGAGGATATCGTCAATGTTAGCATCCTGCTTGATCATACCATAGCGGATAAGCTTTGAAAGGATTTCTTCGGACTGAGTCTTCTGATGTCCCTCAAGTCCTCTATCCTGGGAGTTTGCAGCGCTTGCAAGTAGTTTCCTGGCTTCGGTCCTGTACATCCTGAGCATACTTGCTGCTTTCCAGACTTCTCTCTTATTTCTAAGGCCGTATGCCTTTATAAGCTGGACTTCGGATGCCATTCTGGCTTCCTGCCAGGGGTGCTTCGGAGTCTCGAAACTTTTACTCTGTTTACCTG
>CAZCKG010000462.1:0-1951 GCA_964498825.1 uncultured Methanosarcinales archaeon | reverse complement strand
GAGGCTGAAGAAATAGAAGCTGAAGAAGCAGAGGCTGAAGAAATAGAAGCTGAAGAAGCAGAGGCTGAAGAAATAGAAGCTGAAGCGGTCGAGGCTGAGGAAGAAGATGCAGCAAAGGCTGAAGAAGAAAAGTCCAGAGGACCCTGGAAAGTAGTAAAAGACCCCTCTGAAGCCGGAAGCAGAGGTGAAAACAATGAGTGAAGTTATTGCTACGCTTAAAAGGGATTATATTTATAGCCTTATGGTCAAAGGAAAGCGCCAGGATGGGCGCGGATTCAAGGATTTCAGGGATATAAAGCTTGAAACAAATGTTATCTCCAAAGCCGAAGGTTCGGCAAAGGTAACTCTTGGAAACACTCAGGTTCTTGTAGGAGTGAAACTTCAGACAGGTACTCCTTTTCCGGACTCGCAAGATGAAGGTGTGATTATCACCAATCTTGAGCTTAACCCTATTGCTTCTCCTGAGTTCGAGCCAGGTCCTCCCAGAGAAGAAGCAATCGAGATGGCAAGGGTTGTAGACAGAGGTATTCGGGAATCAGGCGCAATTGATATAAAGAAGCTCTGCATAACGGTCGGAGAGTCCGTCTGGATCGTCTTCATAGATGTCCATGTCCTCAATGATGATGGCAATATTGTTGATGCATCCTGCCTTGCTTCCATTGCGGCTCTTATGACGACAATGGTTCCGAACGAACAGCATGGACTTGGTAACAATGTGCCCCTTTCAATGAAAGAGCTACCAGTTGGCGTGACACTTGCCAAGATTGGTTCAAAACTTATGGTAGACCCTTCACTGGATGAAGAGGCAGTTTGTGAGACAAAGCTGACAGTTGTCTCCAGATCGGATGGATCTGTTGCTGGCATGCAAAAGATGGGTTCCGTTCCTTTCACAGAGGCCGAGGTGCTGGAAGCAATTGATATGGCAACTGAAAAGGCAGCCGAACTCAGGGAACTCTACCTTGAGAGCCTTGTAAAGCAGGAATGAATCAGGGCTGTGATTAATTAAATATAAATATTAAATGCCAGTATTACGGTCTAAGCGCACTTGCAATGGGTGATAAGCAGAACCACTTTCTTCTGGTTCCGGGGACTGGCCCTTGAATCATCGGTTATGAGTTTATCACTTTAGAGCAAGAATTACATTTTAAGGAGTTATAAGGATGGCAAAAAAGTTTACTAAGAAAGGAAGGATTTCCAGATCAGCAGGCAGGTTCGGTCCAAGATATGGGAGAAAGGACAGAAAGCTTGTTGCAGATCTGGAAGAGCGCATGCGAGCTCCGCATGTATGTACAAAATGTGCCCGCCCTAATGTAAAAAGGATAGGGACAGGTATCTGGAAATGCAGCAAGTGTGGACATACCTTTGCTGGCGGGACCTTTATTCCCTACACCAGTGTAGGACAGACCCTGCTGCGCACAATGAAGAACATTGCTGAGGCAAAGTAAAACTCTAAGGTTGTGGTTGTATGGGGTATAAATGCACTCGCTGTAAACAGAAAGTAGAAATCGACTACGAGTACACAGGTATAAGATGTCCCTATTGCGGACACAGAATTCTCGTAAAAGAGCGTCCTACAACCATCAAACGCGTTGATGCCGAGTAAAGAATATTTTTACTCTGGCATATAAGCAGAAGTATTAGATAAAAACAGGGCTTTTTGAATAAGCCCCCTATCTAATAATTCGATGGGCAGGACAAAAACAACTTCTTTTTATCCAGCAGTTACATACAAGTTCTTTTCATCCAGCAGTTACATACAAGTTCTTTTTTATCAATTCTCTTTTTATCAGTTGTTATTTTTGCCCCTGTATCAGGTTGCAGCAGTGGATAGTTGCATCCCATAGTACTTTGTGAGATATCTAGGGTAGGAGATTCCGATTAATACTTCTTCACTTCTAGAACCTTAGTTTGACATTAATATAAAAATAAGTACTCTTATTTTCGTTAATGG
>CAZCKG010000461.1:0-2100 GCA_964498825.1 uncultured Methanosarcinales archaeon | reverse complement strand
GTTAAAACCTTTACTTGGAAAATACAAAAAACTGCTCAGGTGCGTTGGAAAAGAACTTGTTGAAAATCAAGTTCTCTCTGAAAAAACAATCAAAGAGCTCGAAAAACCGATCGTACCTCCAGGCCTTTACATTAAATTTGGAAATGAAGAATGGGCTAGACTGTCAGAAGAAGGCAGAATTGATTGATAAAGTCTCAAAATGAAAAACTTCATGAAATGTGGATAATCAATATTAAAATAAATAGAAAGTAATCTTGACATTATACACCTGAAAATCTCGATAGATTTAATAGGTGATAAAAAGGATAAGAGGGAGAGGCTTATCCCTCCTATATTTTTATTTTCAATCAGTTCCCGGGCTACTTTCCATCAGGTCCTCAAGGCTGTGCTCCATGTAAGGAGCATTACTCCTGTTAACAAGTTCCAGACATACATCAGCCGGGTTTCCATCCATTACAAGTGCTCCGTTTTCTATTAGTACAGCTCTATGAGCAACTTCCCTGACAAAATCCATATGGTGGCTTACAAGCACTATGGTAGTTCCAAAGCGCTCATTGATCCTCTTTAAAGAGTTTGTTACATCTCTGAGGGTTACCGGATCAAGATCCCCAAAAGGTTCATCAAGCATGAGATATTCTGGGGAGGTTGCAAGACTCAGCGCAATAAATGCCCTCACATGCTCGCCTCCACTTATCTGATAGGGAGTTTTATCAAGAACTTCCATTGGAAGGTCAAGAGCTTCAAAGACTGGTTCTGCATAGGTATCGACATCAGTCGCAGGAATTGTTGGGAATAGTTCAAAATAAATAGTTTCACTAAGGTTTAACTCTCGCAGAGCAGTTGTCTTTTCCTCTTCAGGCATATCCGGTAGCCTGTATATGGTATCGAGAGTCTCATCCGAAAGCCCCAATTCTCTGGCTTTATTCCTTGCGTATTCAATTGCCCCTTTCTTTTTTATACTTAGCCTGAATCGAATCTGATCTCTTACAGTTGAGTTAACGGACATGGAGAATTCCTGGTTCATTATACTCATAATCCTTCGAAGCTCCATTCGTTTCTCGCTATACTCAGTAACGTTTACCCAGTCTCCATTGCATAGGTATTCGACAGTCCCGCTTTTCGGTTTGACAAGTCCTTCCATAAGCTTCATTATTGTTGTTTTTCCGGCTCCTGAAGGGCCTATAAAGGCCAGAGTCTCTCCTCTATAGACATCCAGAGAAAAGTTTTTGATGTTAAGGACTTCTCCCATTCGGATAAGAGAATAACGTTTTGAAATATCTTTTACCTTAATACAAACTTCTTTATTTTCAGGCTCTGAGAGCTCTTCCCTGGGCTTCATATCTCTAAGGAAATTTTTAAGTACCCAGACAGGTTCTCCCTCAGCTGCGATTTTCCCTTCTTCAAGGAATACCAGCCTATCGGCAAGATAGGCATGAATTTCCGGGAGATGGGAAACTACTATAATAGGGATATTCAATTTCGCTTTTAGACTCTTTATTACATCAAGCACTTCCTGTTTTGTATCTGGCCCGGTCATTGTAACAGGTTCGTCGAGAAGAAGAACTTTTGGCTTTGCAGCTAACTGCCTTGCCATTACAACTCTCTGTTTTTCTCCTCCGCTCAGGAGGTTGGTGGAGTGAAGAGCTTTATGTTCAAGCCCCACAAGCTTCAGATACTCCATTGCCTCTTCAAAGAGTTCATCATATTCGTGATTATCATTGTGTGGAAGGGCTTCGTGCCCTATTCTAAGGTAATTTAGTTTCCTAATTATGTTTTCAATTGCAGGCCCGTTCCAGAGCCCGAAGTTCCGCTGAAGGTGTATAGCGGTTACGCTTTTCAGAAATTTTTCCCCTTCAATTCCTGAATCAAAGGTTACAATTTCCCCGTCTACCTCTACAGTTCCTTCCTGGAAGGGTTCTACTCCCCGGATGATGCGAAGAAGCGTTGACTTCCCGCTTCCGCTTCGGCCTGTAATCCCGAGAATTTCTCCATCTTCCACTGTGAGGTCGATATGGTCCAATACTCTTATTTTTTCGGAACGCACCTCATAATCTTTTACCAGGTTGGAAATCTTGAGCATAATCATACCTCTTAGTGTTC
>CAZCKG010000460.1:0-2101 GCA_964498825.1 uncultured Methanosarcinales archaeon | reverse complement strand
GCATGTTAAGTGCAGGTGCTGACATGCCATCGTAAGTGCTTGCCATGTGTTCTGGCTTGACATTCTGCATATCTGCACTCTGGGCACGAAGCATATTGTCCACACGAAGCACCATTACTGCTGCCTCGGAACCCGCTTTAATGGTATTGACTTTTACTCTGAGGGGGTCAACAATGCCCTTTTCAAGCATGTCTTCTGCAGCGCCTGTGTAGACGTTCAAGCCTGCGTTTTTGTTCTCTGAGTGCTTTGCTCTGAGATTCACAAGGGAGTCAATGGTGTCTAGGCCTGAGTTTCTGGCAATTGTCCTTGGGATTTCTTCAAGAGCATCTGCAAAAGCCCTGATTGCCATCTGTTCACGGCCACCTACACTTGTGGAGCATGAGCGAAGTTCAAGTGCAAGTTCTATTTCCGAAGCCCCGCCTCCTGCAACAACTTTGCCGTCTTCAACAACGCATTTCACTACTTTTAGGGCATCATCAATTGCGCGTTCAACGTTATCAACTACATGTTCGGTTCCGCCGCGAATGACAATTGATACGGATTTTGCGCCTTTGCAGTCTCTAAGGTAGGTTTTACCCTGATCGCCGTCCCGGTCCTGTTCAAGGAGGCCTGCATGCCCCAGTTCCTTTTCAGTAAGTTCCTTTATATTTCTTACAGGTATTCCGCCTGTGGCGTCAGCAAGATGCTGCATATCCTCATTTTTGACCCTGCGAGTGGCATAAATTCCGTGTTTCTTCAGGTAGGCTGCGATCTTGTCATCCATGCCCTTGGAACAGAAAACAGCATTTGCACCTGTCCTGATAATGTAATCTGCCATTTCGAAAAGGGCTGCATCTTCTTGCTTCAAGAAGTATTCTATGTCTCCTACAGAGCTGATCTGAAGTTTCGATTTGGTTGCAGTTTTGTTAACTTCCATAGGAGTATCAATAAGCGCGATTTTTGGATTCTCTATTTTGTTAGGCATTTCTTTTTCCAGGGCAACCTTATCAATCACAATGCCTTCCACAAATTCGGTTTCCTCGATCTTGCCGCCAATATCTTTTATAAGGATTATGTCCTTGAGATCGATTTTCCCTTCCTGACGAATAGCAAGCACAGCATCTACACAGAGTTTGGAAATAAGGCTATTATACTTTTCAGAAGCTTTGCCTGTAATCGAAGTTTTGGCAGCTTTAAGAAGAAGGTCTTTATTCTCGCCGGTTGCAACTGCCAGGTTCTCCAGAATCTCAACAGCCTTCTCAGCTGCAAGCCTGTATCCTTTAACAATAACTGTAGGGTGAACCCCATTTTCAATGAGGTTTTCTGCCTTTTCCAGCAGAGCGCCTGTGAAAACAACAGCACTTGTAGTCCCATCTCCTGCGGAATCTTCAAGAGACTGAGCAACCTCAGCCACCATCTTGGCAGCCGGATGCTCGATGGACATATCGTGTAAAATAGTAGCGCCATCATTCGTGATAGTTATATCCCCAAGAGGGTTGACGAGCATCTTGTCCATACCTCTCGGCCCGAGAGTACTCTTGACTATGCTGGCCACTGCCTTTGCGGCAGCAATATTCATACTGAGTGTTTCTTTTCCCTTTGTCTGTTCTTTTCTAGGATCTACTATTATTATTGGCTGGCCTGCTCTATCCATGGAAACCAAAACCTCCTTAAAAGATAGTATGTGTGTTGAAGAGTTTTACTTGATAATTTGAACTTGTCAGGTTATTATTAACCAGAGATCTGCATGAAAACGTGATTTATGGGATAATCTTACGCAAAGTATGCCTTATACAAAGTTTATTTGATCAGGAAATTACTGATAATACTTCTATAAAAATATAGCGGTACTAAACGCCGATTCATAAAGATAAAACTCTGTTTCCGTGTTAGATTCTAGTATCAAATTCTAAAGGAATAAATAGACAGTCATCTGTTATTCATATTCCTAAGACCTGTTCTTCTCAAGGAATATAAACGATTTTACTGCTTCTTTTTTCTTTACTTATTACATGTTTTTACTATGAACACATCTGGACAATTATTTCCTGATTATTTCTACTGACCCGTCTTTCTTTCCTATATAAAGTTCAGTCGCATTGGAAAAAATCCCATGTTCAAC
>CAZCKG010000459.1:0-2104 GCA_964498825.1 uncultured Methanosarcinales archaeon | reverse complement strand
TACTGCATCTTCTCTTTTTCACTCAACAAATATATATTACTGTTTAAAGTATCTTTTATTCATGACCCTTGAGCCTGTGCATATGCATAAGATCTCCGAGCTTGCAAAGAGGATTGATCGTTCATTTGAGCTTGAGGAGCCAAAAACGGCAACGGATATTTATTGTCTCCTTGAGGAGTTGAAAATCGACGGGAAGGTCATCCTGAAGGCTGTGGACAGGCTCTTTAGAGGGGTTGTCAGGACTGAGCTTATGGCTCAGGGAGAAGATCCTTATCCAGTTACTTATGCCTGCGACAGCGGGAGTACGAATCCAAGGACATATGACAGTGGGCTTTTTGTGGATTTTTGCCACTGCGGGCTGGCTGCAACACCTACCGACCTTGATATCCAGAGGCACAGGACAATAGTGTGCGCTGCTTATTCTTCTTCCCAGAGAATAGCCATGAAGGCAACGTCAGGCTGGGAAAACTTTGACGAAGAACTCGGAAGGGCAAAGCTGGTCACGATTGCTCCTGACGAACTGAAGAGAAAGGCTCCTGATATGGTGCATAGTTTTGCCATGTACATGGCAGAGTCCGAGCATATTCTTTTCATGAAAGACATGATAGAGCCTGAGAGCTTTTTCATAATGGACGGGCCGATTTATCCAAAACAGCTCATGTACTGGATGGTGCTGAATGACGAGGAAGTCAAAATTCGTCATAACGAAAATGCCCGAAAAATCCTTCAGAACTACATTGATGTTATGGACCATTTTCTGGAAAAGAAGCAGCCTTTAATCGGATTTGTAAAAAACCCCACTGATATGCAGATCATGGACAGCGTCCGAAAGAAAAAAGAAGCTTTTGACCTTCCCTGGCTGCTTGATGCTCAGTTTTTCCGAAATCTTCTCTCCCCTGAAAAAGTTAACAGCACATCAGGAAATGGAAACGGGGGAAACGGAGGAAATAATTCGAAAAATAATGGAAAAAACGGCAAACATTCAGGTTCCAGAAATACCTACATTACTTATACTAACTGGTTCGTTCAGCCCAACAGGTTCTACGAGAGAATGCTCAATGGAACTTCCCCCCTTGCAGCCGGAGATACGCTCCAGCAAAAGCTCAGGCACAGGTTTTCGCCTGAAGATTATGCTCTCTGTTTTTTCATGCTTTACGTGCCTTCAAAAGATGTGATTTTTAAGGTAGAAGCTCCTTACGGGCTTATTAAAGATGATTTCCTGCGCATGCAGATTACCAAAAAAGTGCTTTTTGACCTC
This sequence comes from uncultured Methanosarcinales archaeon, assembly GCA_964498825.1. Classification (GTDB taxonomy): domain Archaea; phylum Halobacteriota; class Methanosarcinia; order Methanosarcinales; family Methanosarcinaceae; genus Methanosarcina. The sequence continues at coordinate 846 of CAZCKG010000459.1, read as the reverse complement.
TCTTTGAATGGTTTTCCCCTCACCCTCACGAAGGCAGATTATCTTGCAAAAATAAGAAAAGTAGAAAGGGAAGAAATAGACAAATTTTTTGAAAATATGAACCCAGATATCACTTATAATGACACCCGGTGGAGTAAGATCAATGAAGTATGAAGACGCCGATATTCTGGCTTTTGTATCAAACAGACAGAAGAAAGATCTGGCTCCTCAAATGAATTCGGGAGCAGGAGAAAATGTAAACTTAGAAAAGGTCCCTGAAGGAAAAAATTTTGAAGAAGTATCTGAAGAAGATCCTGGAAGTAAGTCCATAGACAAAGGCGTTAATCTCTTTGAAGGCAGTACTGATCAGGCTGAAATGTTTACGCCTGACGAATCTTTTTCTTTATCTCATGAGGTTTCACAGGAATCTCCGGTTTTTGAGCACTTAGAAGAAAATCTTCCCTTTGAAGACTTTACAGGCTATGATCAAGGCATCTCAAAAGTTTCTTCGGCTTCAGAGGCTTTCGGGATTGTCACCACAGGCATCGAACCTCTTGAAATAACTCCTTCAGGAGCTGTAATTACAGGCTATATTACGTCTGCCAGAAGGAATGAGATAAGGCTTGGAACTTATGTGGTTGTGCCTTACGAAAGTGATGAAAAACTCTTTGCGAGGGTAGGAAAACTCCAGTACCGCCAGGAATTTGCAGTGGACGATGCAACGGAAATTCACTCAAGAAGAATGCTCAGTGCCCGTGCAAGCCCTATAAACGAAGCAGATTACAAGTTTCTTGCCTGCCTTGATCCGCTCTGTATATTATATAAGAAAACGGATGGAGCACTCACCCGCAGGATGGCTGACAGAAT
>CAZCKG010000458.1:0-2105 GCA_964498825.1 uncultured Methanosarcinales archaeon | reverse complement strand
AAAGCCGGTTTAATCTTCTCTTTTTTCTCCACTTGAGTATTCTCTTTGCGATCCAGTAAAATACAATCATCTTAAGGATATAAAGAGATATTAAAAACAATATCATGTAGCACTCTTTTTTTTATTGAGTATAGGGTCACCTACTTCACCCGCTCTCATCAATATATTTGCAGTCGACGTTTTCACATAGAGAATAATGATTGCGAGATTTTTCATGCTGAATAATTTATGGTTTCCTTAAAAGCCTCTGTGCTGATTTTTTTATTTATATGTGTTTTCTTACACGGCACATATTAAGCTTCCTATTCAAACCTCTATCTGGCTCCCAGTCCTAATTGGAACAATCAATATCTGATTCTATTAATCAGTTCAAGCTCTGAATAATCCTTCTTAATCCTCAAAATGATAGTTGGATAAAACAATTTTAGGAGAAATATATTTTAATTTTTGTATATTTGACGAGAAAAAATAGAAATTAATTTAAATCTTGAAATTCTTAAAATAAAAGAAAGTTTCAGATCAAGAATTAATATGCTAATCAATTCTCCTATATCACTCAAAAAAGTAATACACTCAAGAAGCTTGTACTCCCGGACATTTACGCATGAAATCATATTTGAAATTAAAACAAAAGATTTATATTTTTATCTTTTTATCTTCGTGCTTGAAGTAATGTTCTAAGATAAGAGAACCTACATGGCCATTAAATTTTAAATGGATGCTAATTATGTCCGTTTATCAGGTTTATAGATAAACTTGTCGATATTTTAAAATAGTAACAGATATAGTCCAAAAGCTTGCTGAATCGGAGGATGTCGAATTGTCATCTGTTGGAATCACAAAAGGAATCCATTCTCTATTGGAATCTTTTCCGGTTAATTGAGAAAGTTTTTTAGAAATATTTGAGACCTGGGTTATTCGAAACTACTGTAAAGGGGAAGTTATAGCTTATGAGATATATGTTTAAATTCTGCAATTTGCCTGATGACGAATCAACTGTAAAAATAGTCAACGAAGCTGCAAATCGTCTGTATTATAAACTTAAAGAGCTCGATATACAAGCCCTAGATATTTCGGATTATAACAAAAGATACTTTGGTTCCTTAGTAAGGGACTTACATTCTAATTTACAAAAATACGCGTATATATTAGTATGGTCAATCACAAAAATGGATATACCCTTAAATAAGTTCGTTTTTTTGGACTATGGAGGAGGTTCCGGTATGTTATCCCTCCTCGCAAAAGAATGCAATATTGGAACAGTTATTTACAACGATATTTATGATATCTCTGCTAGAGATGCAGAAACAATAGGAAAGTCCATTGGAAATCAGGCTGATTATTACATTCCAGGAGACATTGATGAAGTAATCGAATTTTTAAAGGAAAGATCGATTAGTTGCAATGCAGTAGCCAATTATGATGTCATAGAACATATCTATGACATAGAAGGATTCCTCAGGAAAATGTCTTCGATTTCAAATAGTAATTTAAGAGTATTTTTCTCCTCAGGTGCAAATCCCCATAACCCTTTCATCAAGAGAAAGCTTGTGAAAAACCATCATAGATGCGAATTTACAGATCGAGAAAAAGTTGCTGGCAGGAAAGAAAGGGATCCTTTAGAGTCATATTCGGGAATAAGGAGAGAAATTATAAAAAGTTTAAATCCGGATTTCTCTGATGAACAGGTTGAGTATTTATCCTTAGCTACCAGAGGAATGATTGAATATGACATTAAAAAAGCAGTAAATGAATATTTAACTAGTGGAACCATTTCTTTAAAACAAAAATATCCTAAATATCCCACAAATACCTGTGATCCTTACACAGGGAACTGGGCAGAGCATTTGATGGACGTATATCAACTAAGGAATGTGTTACAGAGCGAAAATTTCCAAGCTGACATCTGGTGTGGGTATTATGGCGACTCAAATACTTCATTAAAGCGTCTGGCAGCTCGATCTTTAAATTTGTTAATTAAAGCCTCGGGAAGAAAACATGGATTAGTTTTTTCTCCTTTCTTTACGCTTCGTGGAGACAAACTGCTATCATCACCTGATTAATCAGTGAAAATGTAGATGCGAATGCTCCGAATGTCAACTTTG
>CAZCKG010000457.1:0-2128 GCA_964498825.1 uncultured Methanosarcinales archaeon | reverse complement strand
CAGAAGAACTACTAGAAAAACAGTAAAAAAACAATAAAAACGATCGAAAAAATGAAGCTCAATAAATTAAAAATTGGTAAGACCGAAACTCCTGGAAACCTTTTTCTTGCGCCTATGGCAGATGTAACAAACTTAGCTTTCAGGCTGCTCTGCAGACAGCACGGGGCTGATATTACATATACAGAAATGATTAGTGCAGATGCCCTGGTCAGGGAAAATAGGAAATCTCTTCTTAAAGGACTGAGTTCCCCTGAAGATAGGCCTTTCGGGGTTCAACTTGTAGGAAGTTCACCTGAGAAGCTTCGGGAAGCTGCTCTCTTTATTGAGAGTGAGTACAGGCCTGAACTTATAGACGTGAATATGGGCTGCCCTGCAAAACGCATTATAGAAGCAGGATGTGGTTCAGCACTTCTCAATTCCCACACACTTGTGTACAGAATTGTCTCTGAGCTGACAGAGTCCCTGAAAACTCCTGTAACAGCAAAGATCCGCATTCTGAAAAGTGAGGAAAAAACTCTTGAAATTGCACGCCTGATAGAAGAGGCAGGAGCATCTGCCCTGACCGTGCATGGAAGGAGACCTGAGCAAATGTATTCAGGAAGTTCGGACCTTAAGGTAATAAGAGAGGTTAAACGTGAACTTTCTATTCCAGTGATTGCAAACGGAGATATAAAAGACGAAGAATCTGCCGAAAATGCCCTTGACTTTACAGGCTGTGATGGGCTCATGATAGGGCGTGCGGCAATGGGAAATCCTTTCATCTTTAGAAAGATAAGGCATTATCTGGAAACCGGGGAAAAATTGAAAGTGGAAGGTAGAACCCAGCAGTTAGAAGACTTTGAAACCTATATTTTCCTGCTTGAAAAGCATAATCTTTTTTCATCTATGAACCTGCAGATGCATGCCCACTGGTTTACAAAAGGACTGCATGGCTCGCGGCAAATCAGGGAAAAGATTAATAGTCTAAAAGATGGAAAGGCCATGATTGATCTGATAAGGAGCTTCTGTACGGATAAATATTAAAATATTTTGTATTTTTGGAAGTGAGATTTGTTTACATATGAAATGAGAAAAAACGAGAATTATAGACATGTAAACCTGAAATTAATAATTATAAGACGTCTAAAAAATAATTTAGAATTTGAAATATATATAAGCAATTTCTCGACTTTCACCGAAAAACTAATAATAATCTACACTATTATCCATGAAATATCAGGCATCAAACAGCGTGAATATATAATTAAAAAATATCTGTTTGGGTTTTATAAATTATATTCAATATATTAGTTATACTCAGCAGATGTAATATATAGGTTAACAATAACCATCCAGATCAGGTTAATTCGATTATAGCAGTGTGCCAGATAACTAGTCAATAATTACCTTACAGATTACCGAGAAACCAGAAAACAGTAATATAAAACCGCATTAAAAAAGGAGAATCCAGATGAAGGAAATCAGAATACACGGTCGAGGAGGCCAGGGTTCTGTTACCGCGGCTGAAATGCTTTCCGTTGCAGCTTTTGAAGATGGAAAATTCAGCCAGGCCTTCCCCGCTTTTGGGGTAGAGCGTAGAGGTGCCCCTGTGCAGGCATTTACAAGAATTAGTAACAGTCCAATCCGGCTTAGAAGCCAGATTTACTCGCCGGATTATGTTATTGTTCAGGACGCAACCCTTCTTGAAACTGTCAACGTTGCAAGCGGGATAAAGGATGACGGAATAATTATTGTCAACACAACAGAAGCCCCGGAAAGCCTGAAGCTTGACACAAAAGCTAAGGTTATGACCGTGGATGCTACAAAAGTAGCAATGGATATCATTGGTCTCCCCATTGTAAACACTGTCCTCCTTGGAGCTTTTGCAGGTGCAACCGGAGAAATAAATGTGGAATCCATCCAGAATGCGATAAAAGCTCGTTTTCCAGGAAAGGTCGGAGAAAAGAACGCAAAAGCGATTCAGAAAGCATATGAGCTTATAAAGGGGGGAAAAGCATGAGTTCTGAAGCTCAAGACCGCAAAATACGTCCTGAAGTTCTAAAAGCCGATAAGGAAGAAAAAGGTTTGAATATTACACATTGCAGAACCTGTAAGCCTGGTTCAACCCTTAAAAACAAAACCGGAGGCT
>CAZCKG010000456.1:0-2145 GCA_964498825.1 uncultured Methanosarcinales archaeon | reverse complement strand
AATGATAAAAAGTCTGGATCCAAAAAGCCTGAAGACCAGAAGATCTGAGAAGAGCTGCATCAGTAGATAACGGAAGGATGCAATATGAGACAATCAACCTACCTGAAAATGGGTCTGAACATGCTTGTTCACAGTAAGCTCAGAAGCTGGCTGACCATTATCGGGATAGTCATAGGAGTTGGATCTGTAATTGGCATTATCTCTTTAGGGGATTCCATGGAGGCAAATGTACAGAGCAGGCTAGCTGATCTGGATTTGACAAAAATCACCATAAGCCCAGGATACACAAAAGCATCATCCAATGTGCACGGCCCTCCTAGAATGGGAGGTGGTACATCAACAGATGCTGAATTAACAAAAGATGATATTGACGCACTCCAGGGCCTGGAAAATATACAATATATTGAAGGAGAAATTTCCGGCAGGGAAGAGGTGAAATATTCAGGAGAAACGGCAACTCTTTCAATTACAGGTGTGGATCCTCAGGTCTGGAAGTACATGACTACTCTGAAAACGCAATCAGGGAGATTGCTTGAACCAGCAGATAAATATGTTGCAGTGATTGGAAGCGAAATTGCCAGTGAGACTTATGACCATGAAATTGGAGTCAACCAGGTAATAACAATAAACAACAAATCAGTTCGGGTTGTCGGAGTACTGGAAGAAAAAGGAGAGGGAGACGACTCTAGAATCTATATGCCAATAGATGGAGCAGTAGACCTTATAGAAGATGCGGAAGAAGATGTTTATGATACCATCACTGTAAAAGCCAAGAGTGAAGATCTTGTGGACGGACTGATGGAAGACATCGAAAAAAAGCTCATGATCTCAAGACATATCATCCAGGAAGATGACAGGGACTTTTCCATAATGGCTTCCAAGTCTCTGGCTGAATCTGTGACCGAAATGATGAGTTCAATGACTCTTTTCCTCGGAGCTATTGCAGCGGTATCCCTGCTTGTAGGAGCTGTCGGTATTGCCAATACCATGTTTACTTCCGTCCTTGAAAAGACAAAGGAAATAGGAACTATGAAAGCCATAGGAGCGAAAAATAAGGATATCCTTATGATTTTTCTCTTTAACTCCGCAATGGTAGGTCTTGTTGGTGGTATTCTTGGAGTTATTCTGGGATCGGTTGTTTCCTCTGGCCTCCAGGCAATGATGGGAGGTGATATGACACCACATGGTGTCGGCATTTTCTTGATGTTTGAAGGACTTGCCCTTGCAGTTTTGATAGGAGTGATTTCAGGAGTAGTACCTGCTTACAGGGCTTCGAAATTGAAGCCAGTAGACGCACTTAGATATGAATAAGATGGAAATGAATGGGGATTCACCCCTTCTTATTTCCTGCTTTATTGAAAGTGAGTATCTCAACAATGTCTCTACAAAATATGTTAGCTGTCAGAATAAAGCTCAGTTCTCCGATCTTCAAAGACAGGAATCATTTTGCGGACTTCGCCATTTCTTGACAGATCAAGGTCATGAACTATTATGCACTCTTTGTCTCCTGCATCGGCTTTTACCTCGCCCCAGGCATCAATTATCATTGAGTTCCCGAAGTAGCTGCAGTCGGGGGCAGAACCTGTGCGGTTGCAGGCAATGTGCGGGATCTGGTTTTCGATTGCTCTTGCCCTGGCAAGAATCTTCCAGTGTTCTGATCTGGGATTTGGAAAAGCGGCTGTAGTTACAAGGAGATCGGAACCGGCAAGGGCAAGTTTTCGTGCAACTTCAGGGAAGCGAAGTTCATAACATATTTCGAAACCTATTCTCAGATTCTGTTTTCTCAGAGTTATGGGCTCGATTGAGTTACCCTTACAAAAATACTGGTTTTCTTTCTTGAAAGGATGAGTCTTCCGATAAGTGCCTGCAAGGATTCCGGATTCAAAGCAAAAGCCGAGATTATAATAAAGAGTAGAATTATTAGAACCAGATAAAGTAGAATTATTGAAATTAGAGGGAACTGAGCTGTTAGATTCGGAGATAGTAGATTTATTGGAGTTAAAAAGAAGAAAGTTCTTAGATTCAGAATGAGTAGAATTATTAAAGTCGATGGAGGTCCCATTGACAGTAAGTTCTTCCGCCAGAGTCGCTTTCTCGATTATTGAGCCTATGAGTACGCAGTCATTGGCTTTGGAAAAGCATGCA
>CAZCKG010000455.1:0-2153 GCA_964498825.1 uncultured Methanosarcinales archaeon | reverse complement strand
CTTCATGATTATACATTATATATTTTGCCGTCTGCTTTAAAGTTACAACCGTTTTAATCATGCTTTGGTAAAACGCTTCTAGCTACTCCTTTCACCTATTAAGCATAGTACCAAGCATAGTACCAACGTTTTTCAAGCTAAAGCCGTTTTTAGAGGAAATATTTCCTTGCAGAAGTCGTTTTTAGGGCTTTATCTCTCTTCAGGACATTTTTACGCCCTTTGTCTAAAAAAAACCGTTTTTGCCAACGATTGAGACCTTAATCCTAAGCAGAGGTCGCTACCGATGGATAATGAACACTAATTAAATGTCTTAACGTACCAAATCTATATAACATTTTCTAATTTGTAACACGCCATTTCGAGTAGGGTGAAATGGGAATATTCAAAATCAGCCGACTTCAAATGTTTATTTAAACTGAATGCATGAAAAATAAATTGCCCTTACTAGATAACGTTTTTTCGTTAGAAAGCTTTTCAGTACTCTTGCTTTCGTTTTGTGTGCTACTAATTGCTATTAATTATACTTTTTCCTCACTTTTAGGACAAAGAATTGCATTATTATTTAACACCGAATGAGATATCAATCCTTATACAAAACTTATGTACCTAATGAATATATAATTTTAAAAAATATTCTTAATTTTATAATTTTACATCTAATAAATAAATGGAAAATTATTTATATCCTTAACATCGTAATACGACTTTATACAGTAAACGCCGTAAACTATTTTTGCGTTTTTCCCGGGAAAGAAATAAATATGATCTTCTCGTTTGAATATTAGTTGATATATTTTCCAGCTTAAATAATATCAATCTCTATTTAAATAATCCTGATTCATTCCTGAATACATCCATTCTCGAAAAGATCCTTTCTCGAAAATAGTAACAGGATTTCCTCAGGAGCTGATTTTTCCCTCTTTACCAGGTTTAAAAACTCCGGTTTATTTCACTGGAGATCTGGAATGAAGGCAAACCATATACAATGTGATATTTCTGGAAGTAAGATCCCTGTAACTAAGGTTAGTTACTGAACCACAGATTCGGAAACTTTTGACTGGTCTTTAAAGTACATGAATTATAAGAGTTCAATTTAATTTCACAAGCGGTTATAAGAGTTAATAGCTTTATCTCACGAATTTCAATATAGAATACTACATTATATCTCACATTTTCAGTCAGTACCTGAACCCTCAAAACTTTAGAGTTATATGCAGGTTTGAGACTGAAACGATTACAAATATTACTTATGACGTGTAATTGTATGCTGAGAAGCTTACTAGCGACTGCTGACAGGACGTACTGCACAATGGTATCAAACCGATAAGGTGATTCAATCAGTACAGTGATCAGATTAATACATTGATCTGATCAATCAAAATTATATTACTGATATCACTTTAAGCTGGGACTAATATAATATTGGTTGCAGTGAGGTACTTTAATTGCCTCAGATTCAGGGCAGTTTTACACGATTAAACTGGAGAGTAACTGGAAATATGTTTGACTTTAATGTATCTCATATCCCTGGGGGTGGAACAGGTGGCAGGTAAAGATTCTCTTTCTGCAAGCCCGTCTATGCTAATTATTGTTCTCTGCATACTTTCCTTCTTGCTGGAAACGGTTCCGAGCATAGGTGATCTCTATATAACCACTTTTCAGTTTGATCCCACTTCTCTTGTGACAAGGCCATGGACGCTTATTACTTACATGTTTCTGCACACCAGTTTGTTGCATCTTTTGTTCAATATGCTCGTCCTGTACTTCTTCGGAACTGCACTTGAGAGAAGAGTTGGGAACAAACAGCTACTAGCAATTTTTTTCACTGCCGGGATTCTGTCGGCAATAGGTTATACTTTCCTTAGCCGGCCCATTTTCAGTATCTCTCCTGGCCCGATGATTGGTGCAAGCGGAGCAATCTACGGGGTCTTTGCAGCCCTTACAATGCTTGAACCGGATATTCGTGTTTATGTCTACTTCATACCAATGAAGCTAAAGTATGCCCTCGTTCTTTTTGCCCTCTTTGATTTTCTTATGGTCGGGTCATCGGACATGATAGCCCATACAGCCCATCTTAGCGGTCTCTTTGTCGGACTCTATATGGGTTTCCGCATAAAGAAAATTCAGGAAAATACTATGAAATCCAGATACAT
>CAZCKG010000454.1:0-2158 GCA_964498825.1 uncultured Methanosarcinales archaeon | reverse complement strand
TTTTAAATAAAATGTCTATCATTTATATGTCCGAATTATTTGGAGTCTATCTTTAAATTATTACGAATCGTAATTATGGAGTACTATTTTTGCGTACCAGCTTCTCAGTTCACGGGTGGTGAATTAAAAATTGTCCAGAAATAAAATCTTCAACTGCTATCTTCATTTCCAGGTGATTTTTTATATGGACCTCATAAAAGTTCAGGCAAAATTTACTATACATTTGACTAATTTCAAAAGAATGGTACAAGATAGTATTGGGATGTTACTTCTATATAAATGGAAACAGGTTGAGAAGGAAAACGTTGTATCACTGGATGGTGCAATGCTTCCTGAAATTACTAGAATTCAAAAAGAAGGATTTGGAACCAGAGACCGGAACGGTGTTAGACGATATTCAAAGAAAATGAAAAAGACATTTTATGTAATCATGGATCATAACAAGGTTGTGGGGTATTGCATATACTATCTCAAACTGATACCTTCCCTAAAAGGCTTTGAGAAAAGTTCGGTAATCCATTCAATTGCGATCGACAACAATTTTAGAAAAAAAGGTTTAGGTGAAAACCTTTTAAGAGAGAGTATCAAAGAAATGAGGTTAAACAAAATCTCCTCTGTGATTTTATATGTAAATATAAAAAATATTTCTGCCATACACCTGTACGAAAAAATAGGCTTTCGAATTATCAAGGAAGTAAGAGATGTATGTGGCTAGGATGAGATGTGTTATAATATGAAGTTGGAACTTAGCTAATTCTTTTTTGATTACATAAAACATTGTTTCCCGAAATCTTCAGCGAATAATTATTCTCGCAACAAAAATTGGTCTTATGAAATTGCTCTTATCAAATTGTTTCTTATAAATCCGTAATGGAAACCACTTTTATAAGATGGCTCTGAGAAGCAATGATAGAACTGGTCTCAGAAATTACTCTTAGAAACTAATATAAAAGTTGTTTTTAGAATATGGTTTTTAGTTATTTTCATATATTTCTATTATTTATATTTAGTTATAATTGATTCTTTTACCTTATAACTCGATATTAATTAGATATTCCCTCTCTTAAATGTGTATTGTAAGAATTCTATTCCTTAAGATACGTTTAAATAAAATTGTGTTTTTATATTCGGTTGATCATCTGGCTTAAGTAATTCCTGCTACTTGAAAGTAGAGTATGTTTTTGCAATTTCATAGACTTACATCCTTCTCCAAGATTATTTCCCCAATGGCCTTATTTAAAGGTGATTTGTATCGGTCTTACAAAAATCAATAATAAATTAGCTCAGGGTTTAGTTAGTTCCAGAAGACTGCTGTTAGATACTGCCGGCGCTTTCCTTCTGAAGCGATGGAAAAAAATTGAGAAGGAAAATATAGTATCTGTAGAAGAGCCCATGATTCCCGAGCTTCTCAGAATTCAAAGTGAGGCATTTAATTACGGAAACCGGGAAAAACTTATAAGGTATTCAAAAAATGCCAGAGACATTTTCTACGTTATTAAGGATCAGGATAAGATTGCAGGATTCTGTATGTATTATCTGAAGCCTACAATAGGTTTCGGTGGCTTCAAAAATAAATCGGTAATTTCCTCAATTGCAATTGACAGGGAATTCAGAGGTAAAGGTCTTGCTGAGAACTTATTAAAAGAGAGTATTAAAGAAATGAAGTTAAACGGAATATCGTCTATCCTCTTATACGTAAATGTAAACAATCAGCCAGCCATAAGGCTGTATGAAAAAACTGGCTTTGAAGTGACTAATGAAGTAAAAAATGTGTGCGGCCAGGATGAAAATTGCTATGAAATGGAATTGAAAATTGCTTAATACTTATTTTTATTTTTAAAACTATTTTTGCTTTTGAATACTCGTATGATGTGTAGACTACAATTATTTTACTCATAATAATTCAAAATTTTTAAGAAAACTTAGAGAATTTAGACTTATTTTATGTAAGATATTTTTAAGTAAAACCACGGCTCACATTTCATGTGGTTTTACTTAACATCCTTATATTCGTGGGGGGATTCTTATTACTCATAAAAGGAGCAGATCTTTTTGTAGCTAGCTCATCTTCAATCGCAAAAAGGCTTGGAATCTCTGAATTTGTAATAGGATTGACTCTCGTATCTGTAGGCACTTCAGTGCCTGAGCTGGCCTCCGC
>CAZCKG010000453.1:0-2168 GCA_964498825.1 uncultured Methanosarcinales archaeon | reverse complement strand
TTTTGAATCTAATATTCGGTCCCTTAGTAATTTCCTGTTTCCCACTCATTTTTTTCAGTAACTTCCGGTTTTTTAGAAATAATGTTCAGGAAACGTACTTTAACCAGATCAATAAACATACTGTTATACAGGTTTCATACACATATTGTCATTAACCGGTAGCTGATAATATGGCTATTACTGATTAACATCGACAGTTAAATGACTGATAATTCAGGTATTACTGGAGTTCAGGTCCAAAAGTTCCAGGTAGAAAAGCCTAAATACAGGTGTTGGTTCAAGCATGCTTACAGAAACAGAAGGCAGGAATGCAGTCGAACTTGCAAGGAAGACAATTGAGCTGTTCCTATCTGAGGAAAGACTTCCGGAACCTAAAGAATTAGGTTTTGAGCTCTCGCCGGTTTTCAAGGAGAAAAGGGGAGTTTTCGTCACACTTACGGAAAAAGGACTTTTAAGAGGTTGTATAGGGCATCCTTTTCCTGATTCCGCACTTGAGGAGGCGATTATGGATTCTGCAATCTCTGCGGCGATTAACGACCCTCGATTTCCGTCTCTGGAAGAAGGCGAGCTCGATGATATTGTTGTTGAGGTAACTATTCTTACCCCTCCTGAAAAAATCAATGCCCCTCCAAAAGAGCTGCCCAACCTTATAGAGATTGGAAAGCATGGTCTCATTGTAAAACAGGGATACTGTCAGGGGCTTCTGCTACCTCAGGTTGCTCCTGAGAATAATATGGATTCTATCGACTTTCTGGGGCATACCTGCATGAAAGCTGGCCTTTCTCCGGATGCCTGGCTCAAAGGAGCTGAAGTTCACTGTTTCGAAGGACAGATATTCAAGGAAAAAGAGCCATATGGTGAAGTTATTGAGGAAAAATACTCAAGTGAATGAAGTATAGAAAGCACTCAATTGAAACTTTTAAATTTTTACCTGTTGACAAATTAATTGAAATATTTATTGAGAAACTAATTGAGAACAGCCTGCGGGCTTTCTCACTCAGGATTTTCTGAGTTTGCCCGCAGACACCTCTTCTGGCCATTTAAGCTTACTTGACCTTGATGTAAGATTACTCAATCTGAATCTTCCTTTGAGTAACTAATTTTGTTTTTGGCAGGGTGACTGTTAAGACTCCATTTTTGAGCTGAGCGGTTGCCCCTTCTTCGGTTACGCTGTCAGGAAGAGGGATTTCACGATAATAGCGCATGAAAGATCTCTCTTTTCTGAGATAGCCTTCTTTTTCGGATTCTTCTTCTTTTCCCTTCTGCGCACTGACTACAAGAACATTATCTTTGAGGCTCAGCTCGACGTTTTCTTTGTCAATTCCGGGCAGATCGGTTGTAACAAGCACCTTATCCCCTTCTTCCACCACATCTGTTAACGGGGAAAAGGTTTCGCTTCCTAAACGGCTTTCCAGTGCAGGGAATGTCCTGAACATCTGTTCCATGTAATCCTGCATTCTTCTGACTTCATCAAACGGGTCCCAACCGTACACATCACGAGATGGTCTTTTTATTGGTAATTTCATGCAGATATTCCTCCTTGTATTATCCAGGATTTTTCTGAGTCAAAACATGGGTTTTTCAGGCCTTCCTGGTTCTTTGTGGTCTCAAATTACAGGTTGAAAACTCTATTCTTTAGTTTTACCACCAATTGTTTAGTTTTACCAGTTAGTTTGAGTATACAGAAAGCTGCCTGCAAGACACGGGTATCCGACTACGATCTGAGTGAAGGCCTGTTTAATTTACTTTCCGCCTCTCACAGGCATGGCAAATGAGAGTTGAAACTCCCATACTCTCTTTTTATAGGGGGGCTAATCCGTTTTTCGGAGGTGTATACTTTTGCCTTTTGTCTGCTCGCATATTGGTTGACAGGTAACTGATGGACATAATCTCACAGTCACTATTGAATAGTTACTGTAAGGCAGTTATTGTTCTTCAGTTACTATCCAATAGTTAGTATTCATTTTATTTAAATATTTTGGTTACATGCCTGAATTACATATCTCTGATAAGAATCATATCTCAGGCAAACCGCAAAATTCTCAGGCAAAAAAAGCTTCTCGTTAACATGGAGTTATGAGATTTAATTAAAAAGTAAGATAAACCGTATCTCGAAATTCAAAAGTACCGAAGTGATACTTGTGTTAAATAGTAAATTGCAAAAATAA
>CAZCKG010000452.1:0-2170 GCA_964498825.1 uncultured Methanosarcinales archaeon | reverse complement strand
ATTGCCATACCCTGTGCATTGAAACGAAAATTATCTTTTGTAGATGCTGCAAAAGCACGAAAGCCGCTCTGAGAATCAGTAATTTTGAGGCCGGAATTCAAATTAGTAAACCTGTCCAGAACTCTCTGGCCAACGCGACGGTAGAGAGGTGTGTTCCTGTCCAGACCATTCAAATAACGGCTGCCATTTACCATATCTGCCTCGCCTTTAAGAATTGGCTGAACAAGTCGTGGAATGTCTTCAGGATTATGCTGGCCGTCCGAGTCCATGGTAACTATAATATCTGCACCTTCTGCAGCTAAAAAACCGGTTTTTAGGGCGCCTCCTTTTCCTGTGTTAACTTCATGAACGATCACTTCCGCGCCCGCATTCCTGGCAATTTCAGCTGTCCTGTCCGAGCTGCCGTCATCGACCACAATTACGTTGTCTGCATAAAATCTGGTGAGGAGGACTACACTTCCTATAGATACTTCCTCATTATAAGCTGGAAGAATAACAGTAATATTTTGGGGAGTTGTGCCCCTTTTGCAGGAATTTTCGCTTTTTTTAATTAGGCATCGGGCGATTTTACCCATAGACGGTTCATTACTCACTTTGGACTATCCCCCAAATTATGTAATTTTTAGAGTATTCTATTATAAGGCTTGAAAGTTGTTTGAGATGAAATCTTTTTGAGATTTTGAACTAATTATAATAATTGAATTTTTTAGAAAGAGATTATCTGAAAAAATATATAAAGTTATTTAAATTACATTCAGCTTATAATAATACATAAAAATTAATGTCATCTAATAAATATTTGTTAATATTTGAATAAATTTAATATTCAACTGATACTTGAGAAAAGTGATAATTAAAGTCGAAAAATAGGGTAATTTTTACAAAAGTATCAAATTAATTCTTAAAAACAAAATCAATAGAGGTTAATCTTATTTCATTCACTGTCCCGCTAATTTCTGTACCTTAAGGAAGAATTCATTTATAAAATGATGAGTCTTTAGTAATATTATACTCTCAAAGGCACTCGCCTCATTTATAATAAAAAAATGACAGAAATTGAATATTTAGATAATTATCAAGAAAGAATTGTTAATCTAATTTACAAACTTTTTTCTATTCCATTGGGGAAAATTTTACATCTTCAAATATAGTAATTGAGTAAGTTTAGAGATCTTTTTCAGGATAAGATATTTAGTAGTTATAATACCGGGTTGTGTCCCTAACTTATTGATCAATTCCAAAAGAGCGAATATACCTCCCAAATTTTAGGAAAATGCAGAGAGATTTTTGTGCTTACGGTTTTCAATAACTCACGCACATTACCTAATACCGAAACAAAAAATTAAATAATTATATATAAATATTTTTAAGAGTTTTTCTGATTTTTTAGTATACAGACACCGGCAAAGAGTAGGGGTATTTTTTGAGGTAGTAAGCTAAGTGCCTGAATTAGTAATAATTATATGGCTGGTTCAGTTTGCGCTGTCTCTTCTAGTGAATGGATTACAATTCCTTTTATTGTCATATATGCGCCTGCAAAAGCAAGAAACACCATCAGGAATGCAGGGCCGAAGTGAAGACTTCTGAATCCGAGAAAAAAAGCTTCAAGAAACCTGAATCCCATATATAGGGCACATGTTGCAAGGGCAAAACCTGGTACTGAGTAAAAATACAATGGTTTGTTTACTTCTATATCTTTTACGACAGCTTCCAGAATTCCTAATGCGTACTTGATAGGATTTCTTGCTGGATTTTCAAGTTTGTAGGAAGTACCTATTTCGACTTCTTTTATTCGAAGACCGGATTTCTCAGCCTTTGAGAATATATCACTCTCTATTTCAAGATCCTGTGAAATGAACTGGAAATTGTTTTTTGCAGAAGCAGAAAAGGCGAGGAAACCACTCTGGGGGTCTGTTATCCTGAGACCTGAATTAAGGTTTGTGAATTTGTCCAGTATGGTCTGACCAACTCGACGATATATTGAAACTTTTTTGCCCAAATCATTTAAGTAACGGCTACCGTTAACAATATCAGCATTTCCTTTGGCAATAGGGGTAATTAATTTTGGGATATCTTCAGGATCGTGCTGTCCCTGTGAGCCCATGGTCACAATTATATCGGCTCCAAGTTTGATTGCAGCTTCAGTACCTGTCTCAAGGGCTGCACTTTT
>CAZCKG010000451.1:0-2170 GCA_964498825.1 uncultured Methanosarcinales archaeon | reverse complement strand
TATGGCTGGGTTTATTTACTGTTTGCACAGATTACTAACAGAAATTTTTGTTTCTTACAGTGCTTCAATTGAATTCTCCCTCTTATATTATAAATAGCGTATTACGGGGGTATTGGAATTAACAATATAAACTCGGTTTCGGGCTCGGAAACAAATCTGGAAAAAAGTCCTGAGATGAATCTGAAAAAAGGATCTGAGGACGAAGAGAATAAACACGCTTCGTTATATCAGGAATCGCTTGACATGCATAGAAGGCTAGGGGGCGTGCTTGAGGTTTCAAGTAAAGTTCGTCTTCGCTCTATTCATGATCTCAGTGTTGCCTATACGCCCGGAGTTGCCGAACCGTGCAGAAAGATAAGCACAAACCCGGATTTTGCCTACTTTTACACTCTTAAGAAAAATACGGTGGCTGTTGTCACTGATGGGTCAGCGGTGCTTGGGCTTGGGAACATAGGACCTTATGCGGCTCTGCCTGTTATGGAAGGAAAAGCAATTATTTTTAAGGAATTTGCAGGTATCGACGCTTTTCCTATCTGCCTGGACACACAGGATACTGAAGAAGTAATAAAAGCAGTCAAACTTATTGCCCCTGCTTTTGGAGGTATTAACCTTGAAGATATTAGCGCCCCCCGCTGCTTTGAGATCGAAAGCCGTCTACGTGAAGAGCTTAATCTTCCTGTTCTCCACGACGACCAGCATGGGACGGCAATCGTTGTTTTTGCAGGACTTCTCAATGCCCTTAAAATCGTGAAGAAGGAGTTGAAAGAACTCAAAATAGTAATTTCAGGGCTTGGGGCTGCAGGGGTTGCTATTTTCAGGTTTTTGGTAAGGGCAGGAGCAGACCCTTCAAAGATCCTTACCTGTGACAGCAAGGGACTCGTATACGAGGGTCGAGAGGAAGGCATGAACCCTGTGAAAGAGGAAATTGCCAGGCTTACGAATCCTGAGAAATTGAAAGGTGGGCTTGAAAATGCTTTCCCAGATGCTGATCTTTTTATAGGAGTCTCTGTCGGGGGTATAGTCACTGAGGGTATGATTCGTTCGATGGCAAAAGATGCAATCGTAATGGCAATGGCAAACCCTGTACCTGAAATCATGCCTGATGCTGCAAAGTGTGCAGGAGCCAGGGTTGTTGCTACAGGCAGGTCGGACTTTCCAAACCAGCTTAACAACTGCCTGAGTTTCCCTGGCGTTTTCAAAGGAGCCCTCAGTACCTGTGCAAGAAAAATAACTCCTGAGATGGAAATGGCTGCAGCATGTGCCCTTGCAGATATTGTAAACGCAGGCGAACTTTCCGAGGATCATATAATTCCGGACCCTCTTGACAAGCATGTCGTACCTGCAGTTGCAAAAGCTGTTGCCGGTGCGTCCATAGAAAGCTGTGCCGCAAGGAAAAGCCTTGAAGACAGTATCTAAAAACTTAAATTCGGCTGAAAAGCTTTTCAGATAACTATCTTGAATAATCCGCATTCCTTTTCAGTTCATTAACAAAAATAATGAAGCAAAGGAGGTAAAGTATGTCAGTAAACCTGATGGAATATTTCAACAAAGCACCCAGATTTGGTGTTCTCAGCACGTCCAGCAATGACGGAAAGGTCAATTCGGCAATTTTTGGCTCGCCCCATATGATCGATGAGAATACTGTTGTCGTCGCAACGGCCAGGAACCGAACCTTAGCAAATCTTCTGGAGAATCCGAATGCTGTATACATGATCATGGAGCAATGTCTTGATTCTCCAGGTACGGAAAAAATGGAGTCTGGAAGCTCAGTCATGGACTGGAAGGGCATTCGAGTTTATATGAAAATGAAAGAGTGTGCGACATCCGGGGAAATGCTTGATATGATCCGGGAACAGGCTGCCAATCTGGCCGGAAAGGAAGCTGCAAAAATGTTATACGCTGCACTGACATTTGAGATCTATGAAGTCAGGCCCCTGGTAGATTTCGGGCAGGGCTGGGAAAAGTCGGTCTGAATACCGGCAGTACGATTTGTTGAAAAACGACCTGGGAATCCCATACAGGATGAAAAAGTAGACTATAAATACAACTGTAACGTTATGTTTAACGGGTGATAGGGGACAGTCGTATGTAAGGATCTCTAAATTGTATAAATCTCTTTAATAGTCCCCACTCCCAAAAATAATTTGCTCGACTTTCTTTCGACTTTCTT
>CAZCKG010000450.1:0-2181 GCA_964498825.1 uncultured Methanosarcinales archaeon | reverse complement strand
AGAGTTTGAAAACTTGCATGATTCTTGAAACCAAAATCTATCAGGATAAAATGGTTAATAGGAGAAGGAATAAAGAAAAGAGAGATAAAGAGAAGAAAGATAAAGAGAAGAGAGATAAAGAGAAGAAAGATAAAGAGAAGAGAGATAAACAAAAGAGAGATAAACAAAAGAGAAATAAACAAAAGAGAGATAAAGAGAAGAAATCCAAGCCAGTATTCATATAATTTTTTATTGGTTATTTAAAATAAGAATAAAATAATTTTTCTAATTAAAATACAGACCCGGTTTTAAATCATTATTATTAAAATAATATTGTATATAAATATTTCAAAATCTTTAAAAAAGAATAAAACATAAATAATTATGCGTAACTGGATATCGAGCCTTATTTTTTATAAGGAACTAAATTACAAAACCGATTTAATGTTTTTGAAAACATATATTACTTTGCTATAGGGTAGATGTGGCAAATCGAGGAAAAACGAAATCAAAAAAAGGTGTGATAAGGGTTATGACTTCAAATGAATGGTACAACAAAGGCGTTGCACTGCATGAACTTAAAAGGTTTGCAGAAGCTCTTGATGCTTATAATAAAGCTCTGGAAATAAGTCCCGACAATGCAAAAATCCTATTGAGCAAAGGGATGGTTCTGAAAAGCCTGCGAAGGTGTGACGAAGCTCTTGATTCCTTTAACAGATCAATCGATATTAATCCTGCTGATGCAAGGACATGGTGCTTCAAAGCTGAATTGCTCACGAACATTATACAGTATGAAGAGGCTCTGGATGCTTTCTACAGGGCTATATCTCTTGCACCTGAGGATCCTGAAGTTTGGTATAGAAAAGGAGTAGCTCTCAGGGAAATGAAGGCATACGAAGATGCTATGGATGATTTTGAAAAGGCCATCCGCCTCTACGAAAAGAAATATGACATCAGTTCTATGACCGCAAGTGAATGGTGCAAAAAAGGCATGAGTCTCTGTAAGATAAAGAGTTTTGAAGAAGCTCTTGATGCTTTTAACAGGGCGCTTGAGTTAAACCCCGGAAATGGAAAAGCCCTTTACAACAAGGGAGTAGTTCTTCGCTGGCTTGGAAATCTTGAAGAAGCAAAATTGTATATTGAAAAAGCAGTAGAAGTTTTTGATATTAAGATAAAAGCAAATCCCGACAATTCAAGGTTCTGGTACAATAAGGGAATTGCGCTAAGAGATCTGGAAAAATACAAAGAGGCACTTGAAGCTTTTGACAAAGCTATTGAAATCAACCCGAGCTTTACAAAAGCCTGGATTGGAAAGGGCATTGTATACGACAGGATCAAGAAACACCAGAAAGCTATGGAAGCCTACGAAAGGGCAGTCGACATAAACCCGATATATTCGGACCTTGCTTAAAAAATCAAAGTTTTATAGGATCAGTCAAGAGCTGGAAAAGCCGTTAGTTGAAAGTCTTTTGCGAGATTTTCAGATATACGGCCAAAAAATTTCTTTTTACGCAGGTCTTGCCCAGTTCACATATCCTGACCCTTTAAAGCTCTAATACATTCCAGCAGATCCGAAAATTTGACGAGCCTGAAATCAAAGCACTGGTCTGTTTCTTCTTCAGGCCTCCAGTCTCCATAAGAAGCATATGCAGTTTTCAATCCAAGCTTGCGGGCGGGCGCCATATCTCTTCGTATGCTATCTCCTACTACCAGACCGTCTTCCGGTCTTATGTCAAGAGCCTGAAGGGCAAAAAGAAAATGTGCAGGATCTGGCTTCTTAGTGCCTGTCATATCTGCTGCAACAAGAAGATCAAAGAAATCCAGAAGCCCGACTCTGGTGAGCCTTGCAAGGGCATGGTGCCTGTCAGCATCCGTTATAATTACAAGCTTCAAATCCAGTTTCTTTAGCTGACAAAGAGTATCTTTAACACCTGGATAGAGTTTTAAATTTTCTACTTTTTCCCTTTCATAAATCTCACAGCAATACCTGTAGCTCTGTACCGTGAAAAGTTCTCTTTCCTGCATGTAGTCTTTGATGTTTTCATAATCTTCAAAACCATAGGTCCCTCGCAGGAAATACCTGAAAAGTTCAGAAGGTGCTTCGGCATTGTCTCCTTTATCTCTGCCAATATGGGAGAGGATCTCCTTGCAAGCTACGAGTTTTGCTGCTACGAAATCAAAAAGAGTATTGTCCATATCAAA
>CAZCKG010000449.1:0-2184 GCA_964498825.1 uncultured Methanosarcinales archaeon | reverse complement strand
TGCCCAGACAAACCAGCTGGATAAGATAATTTCCTGAGCAAAAAATGCACAGTAATAAATTGAAGAAATAATATCCTATTGAACAATGATATCCTTAATAGGAGAATTATTGAAGGCATTTTAGTTTTGAAAAGCCTTCATACTATGTTTTTCATGGTTGAATCTTTATTCAACCTTTTTGTGGTTAAATTTCCATTCAACCCTTTGATTTTTCGATTTTTGAATAAATTTTTCAGAGCCAGTTAATTACTTTTTTAAACAAAAAGAGAATGCAGATTTTTTCATTGGTTTTAAATATAATCAGATTAGATATAATTTGATAAAGTCATAAAATGCTCTGAGAAGGTCAAAGAAATAAGAAAAATAAAGTAGCTGAAGACGATCAGATTAAAAAAATTAATACTTCAAAGCTTCCGATATTTATACAAGATGACTTGTTCCTAATTAAGAAATACATGTTTTTGGTGTTTACAGCATGGGTTTATTTGATTTTTTAAAAAATAGGGCAAAAAATTCTAAAAAATCTCCCAGGTTGAATTATTCGATAAATGGTAATTCTCTGTCAATTAATGATTTTACAGGAGAATATCATCAATCTCCAAACGGTAAATTCATTCTGGCGTGGAAAAATCAAAGCGAAAATGGAAAGTATATTTTATTAGAGCGTGGGAAAGTAAAACTTCAAGCTAAAATGAGACACCCGAGTAATGGGATGGTTTCAAATTCGGGAGTGTTTATTCTCAGTGATTTGACTCCCAAGGGCATGTATGGAGTATTCCATATAATTAATGCGGACGGAGAGACTTTGATTAAGCAAAAATGCAAGGCAAATTTAGGTCCTACAGCCATTTCAGATGAAGGGAATTTTGCTGTTTGCCAGGCTTTAGAAAGTACCAGCAGATCAGATAGCTGCAAACTGTTTTTCTTTGATGTAAAGAATAAGAAATTATTATGGAACAAATTGCCCGAAACAATCGGATCTGAGCTTAATTGGCAGGAAAGCTACCGGTTTGATACTAAAAAGAAAATCCTGTATCTGATGCATGACAAAAATAGAGTTTATCGTTACACGTTTGAAGGGACTTTCATTGATTCCAAATTATATAGACATGACCGAATTAGTACAGGAAACGATATTGAATTTCTCCAAGCCATTAAAGAATTGAAAGAAGAGATTTCTGTAAATACCGATCCTCATGAATATGATGAACTTATAGCTCCTCTAACAAAAAGACTAAAAAGATTTTCCGATAAAGACACCAAATCAAAAATTCACAGGCTTTTAGGTGAAATTCACCATTTACAGGGAAATAATATCGAGGCTATAAAACATTTTGAAACCGCATTGAAACTTAATCCGAGGGCTGGCGTGAAAAGAACACTCGAAAAATTAAAGAAAACAGATTAAAAAAGAACTAAATACCTATGCAACAAATCATTCATAAAACTAAACACCAATGAAACTAAACACCAATGAAACTAAACATTCATGCAGGAAAATAATCGTTCACTATTTTTCCCACTTCTTTTAACCAAGCCTGGCGTTCCTCAAGCGTGCTGGTAACCACAACTCCAAACATTCTCCTGTAAAAGTTTTTTACTCCGCAAAAATCAAAAATACAGTTTTTCCAGAGTACCTCGAGCGGATCGCCAAATACTTGCATTTCCCTTTCTCTCGGAGTGTTTGAGGTATTGAATACCAGGGCTGTTTCTGCTTTCAATAATCCTATTGGTATTCCTTCCCCATTATCTCCTTCTTTAAATTCATATGCTACTCCCGGACGTATTACTCGATCTACCCAGCCTTTTAAAATTGCAGGAGGTTGCCCCCACCAGTTAGGATGAACTATGACAATTCCATCTGCCTTACTGATTTCAGTGCAGTGCTCTTCTATAACTTTTTCTAAAGAAGCACCTTTAGGGATTTCCTGACTTGTAATTATTGGATCAAAATTTTCTTCATAGAGATCATGAAAAGAGACTTCATGTCCGTTATTTGACAGAGTTTCTACAACAGTATTTGCAATCGCGTGATTAAAACTGCATTTGTCTGGATGCCCAAGAATTACCAGTATATTCATCGCGTCCTACCTCTTCTGTAGATAAACATTCTTTACTGACAGTGTTGAATATCTATATGACTATCTGTATGAGCCTGAAGTTTTTTAGATATTATCTAAAAAT
>CAZCKG010000448.1:0-2192 GCA_964498825.1 uncultured Methanosarcinales archaeon | reverse complement strand
CTTTAAATCTGGAAATTATAATACCGGGGACAAGGGAAAGCATAGCACATTGGTGCCAGAGCCTATCTCCACCGAAAAGGCAGAGAAGCTCTCTGCCAGGTGTTTTTCTGTTTATTCATCTGCGAAAAGCCCTACAAATTCGAATTTTGTCACATCAAACAGGCCTTTATCTCCCAATTTAAGTTCAGGTATTACCAGAAGCGACATAAATGCTAGAGTCATAAAAGGAGACTCAAGCGAAGTTCCAAGCTTTCGGGCTTCTGCGTTCAGTAGCTGGTACCGGGAAGCTACTTCTTTTCCATCGAGAGTGCTCATAAGGCCTGCAACCTCTAGAGGAAGATCAAGCAGGATTTCTGCAGTTCCTACAACGATTCCGCCTTTATTCTCCACCAGCCGGTTGACAGCTGCAACTATGTCTTTGTCGGTAGCTCCTACTGCAATTATATTGTGGCTGTCGTGGGCAATACTGCTTGCGATAGCACCTTTTTTCAGGCCTATGTTTTTAATTAAACCAACCCGGACAGGATCATCTGCGTACCTGCTAAGAACAACTATTTTTAAAATATCTCTTTCAGGATCTGAGACTATGTTTCCGTTTTCTACTTTTGGAAAGGCCAGTTCCTGACCTGTAACCAGTTCTCCGTCCTGAGCAACTATTACCCTGACTTTTTTTGTCTCTTGTCTGATCTTTCCCTTGTTTTCCCCATCAGGCAGTACAGTCAGTTTTACATCATCAATTGAAATTTTGCTTCTGTTAAAGACATTTTTTGCAGAAATATTTTCAGCCGGGAAAAGAACATTTCCATTATCGTAAACGCAGTTTCCTTCAATGAAAGTGCTCAGTACACTGAAGGATTTCAGGTCATCTACAATGATGAAATCGGCAGGATCGCCTTCACGAAGCAGTCCGACATTGAGCCCGTAATGTTTTACGGGATTTATCACTGCTGCTCGGATAAGGTCATAGATATCAAGTCCTTTTTCCTGTCCGCGCCTGATTAGTTTATCAATATGTCCTTCATGTATTAGCGTATCAGGATGGGAATCATCAGTGCAGAGCATAACTGATTCGGGATATTCGTCTATCAGGCTGTACAGAGTTTCAAAGTTCCTGGCTGAACTTCCTTCCCGGATAAGAATCTTCATTCCAGACTTTATTTTCTCAACTGCTTCTTCATAAGTAAATGATTCGTGGTCTGTGGAAATTCCTGCAGCAATATATTTCTGCAAATCTGCTCCTTTCAAACCAGGAGCATGACCGTCTATAACCTTCCCGTATTTTTTAGCTGATTCCAGTTTTGCCATAACGTCAGGGAACCCAAGAATCACGCCTGGAAAGTTCATCATCTCTGAAAGGTAGTAAAGATCCTCTCTTGCCAGCAAGCGGTCAACAGCTTCCGCATCCAGTACAGCTCCTGCGGATTCGAAAGGGGTAGCCGGCACACATGAAGGTACTCCAAAAAAGACCTTAAGCGGGGCTTTTCTTGAATCTTCAAGCATGTAATCAATGCCCTCTTCCCCCATAACGTTTGCAATCTCATGAGGGTCACTGATAACTGCAACCGTACCTTTTGCTACAGCCATTCGTGCAAAAATCGAGGGTACGGTCATCGAACTTTCTATGTGTACATGGGCATCTACCAGTCCGGGAAGGATATACTGCTCATTATCATGTTCCTTTTCTATAACACGAATAATCTTTCCGTTTTCAACAGTAACTTCACCTTTGAATTGCCGCCGAGTAAAAGAATCAACAATAATTCCCAGGTACTTCTTCATGGAGATTTATTGCCGCCGATGGTGTATAAATATTTCTAATAAGTTGACGTTCAAAATGCTTTTTTCTGTCAGCAGATTTTTTTGCTCTATTGAGGCATCATTCAGGAAATAAGCTTCGTTTAAAAACGGGTACTGCGATAATATCCAATTCGAGGATGTTCAACGAGCTTGATTCTATGTTGAAATACCAAATTGATCAGCCACCCCTCAAAAAAGACAAAAAGAATAGGGGCTCTCTGTACAGTATACTTCATTACTTAGAAATCTTTTAGGTCGTTGTGGCAAAACAATGGAAGATCGGCAGAAAGAGAATATGGAAGATTGGCAGAAAAGAATAATGAAAGATTGATAGAAAACGAAATTGGAAACATAAATAGAAAACTGTGAAAATGGAGATTAAACGAATATAGTTA
>CAZCKG010000447.1:0-2213 GCA_964498825.1 uncultured Methanosarcinales archaeon | reverse complement strand
CGCCTTTTCTTTTATTAAGGGCTTGCAGGTATTCGAGGACAGCCAGCAGGTAGGCTGAGTGAGACCAGGCAAGGGGAAGGACAGAAAGGGGCCTGCCTTTGTTGTCCACCTGTTCGGGCATAAGGCCTGATGGATGAGCGTGAGCTGCACACCAATCAAGAAGTTCAAGGGCTTTTTCAAGGTTTCCAACTGCAGAATGCCACTGGGACAGCCAGAGAGTGCAAATTATCCAGCTATTCATATAGCCATAATAGTTGTCGTGAAGATATCTGGCAATCCCGCCCGAAGGACGTTTAAGTTCGCGTTCGATAGCTTCCATTGTCCTTACAACTTTAGGATTATCAGCAGGAAGAATTCCAAAGTACCAGACTGCAAATACTGAGGAGTCAAGTGCAGGATCATCGAGGGAACGCCTGAAACGCTTGAGTTTATCGTCATAGAGTCTCTGCTGAATAGATTCTTTGATGCGATCTGCAGCTTCCTTCCAGCGATTTGCGTTGTCATAGTCTCCAAGGGAACGGGAAAGTTCGGAGGCGCCGGTAAGACCGGCATAGACCGTGCAGGCACTGTAGGTATGCATGCCTTTTCGTTCTTCCCACAGATCAAAACTTGAAATTGGCAGGCCTGTTGTTTTGTCAAGAGCCTTTATGAGGTAGTTAGCTGCAGGAATTACAAGCCCTCTGTAGTACCTGCCTGTTGTCCACACACTTTTTGCAATTTCCCAGTTTTTATAAAGAGCATACAGGGGAAGGCCCGTTTCATCTATCTGTACCATGGGTACGGGGTGCCATGTGCTCCCGAAATCTCCTGCGGGAGTATACTTGTGAAGGAAATTACCTCTATGGGTAATAATCTTTGAGAAAAACTCAAAAATCTCGGAACTAAGGTGGTGATATCTTGCCCTGTCAAGCGCAAGGCAGACCCAGGCCGCGTCTCTGGGCCAGCAGTAACTATACAGGTCTGCCCCGAACTGCTTTATATCCGAGTCACAGGATGCGATCACTGAGCCCGTAATATCCATGTGCGCGACAACTGCAAGGAGGCTCCTGTAAAAGCATTTCGAAACTCTTTCAGGAAGCTGAGGCATAAAGGAGAATTCCGGAAGGACGGATACTCTTTCAGTAAAAGAGTTCCAGAAATTGAAATTATGATGAAAGAGAGTGCTTCTTCCAGCTTCCTTCACTCGTTTATGGATTTTGAGCACGTTGCAGTACTTCTTCCCAAGAACAATCCAGTAGTGTACCCTTGTAGTTTCTCCGGGCTTCAGTTCAGGAAGAGTCCAGCCAAGTGTGGAATCTACGGAACCGTGAGCTACAGGATTTCCACTTAAGGTTGCATCATCCTCCATATCTTTCCATGTACCTTCAAGCCCCTTCCATTCGGCAGTCCCTACAGCGTACTGATCAAAGGCAGGATCACTTGCATGCAGAAAATAACGGTCGCGTTTGTAATGAATAAGATTCTGTTTATCAATTACGGCAGTTTCCCCGATTTTAGTCTCGAGAATATGGTAGTTCTGGTTGGAAAAAAGACGCAGGTGTCTGGTAGCATTTGAATTATTCCTGACCTCAAAGGTCCTGTAAAAGATATTTACCGATGGGTGGACAGCCTCCCAGACAGTAACCGTAAGTCCTATGTCGGAGTTTTCAAAGATTGTCTCTCCGATATTAGAAACGATTTCTTTACATGCTTCAGGCTTCTTTTGCCTGTTAGTTCTCTCTATTAATTGCTCTACATTTTCCCCGCATTCTGTAATTTCGAGAATACGGGAATATAAGTCTTCTTCAAACTTTGATTTGTACCGCTGAGTTATTTTCCAGTTTTCAAGCCAGCTGCAATAAAGTGAATCAAGGTCACATATACCTGTCTTTATAGAGTTCCCATGATTCTCAAGCCCGACATATGGAAAATAGACATCCCTTATAGTCCCTTTTTCATCTTCACAAATCAGGATTCTTCCATTTCCGAAAATAAGCGGCCTAATGCCGGATACCTCCTGTTTTTCTTTTAAATTCCGTCCTCTGTAAAGAAAATCTTCCTTAAATTGCGGTACAGAGTGTAAGATATTTTTTAAACTGTGTTTAATCTATAGGGTTTTAATTGTCTCTTAACTTAACCCTATCAAAGAGAATTAAGTGAATGTGAAAGTCGAATTTATTAAGAGAATTGAATTTATTAAGAGAATTGAATTTATTAAGAGAATTGAATTTATT
>CAZCKG010000446.1:0-2220 GCA_964498825.1 uncultured Methanosarcinales archaeon | reverse complement strand
AAATAAAGCATATTCTACACTGTTAACTATATCTTCCTATATTTGGCCGGGTATCATTTCCTCTGGACTCATTCGAAGAAGTTTGTGAAGTATACCCAGCACCAATGCAAGGAGAATTTTGTCTAAGGTGATAATCATGTTTGCTCGGGTTTACAAATAGTGGGTCTGCATAGATGTCAGTTGTTGATGTGCAGTTCAGATAGTTACCTGCGGAGTTATTATAGAGACAGTTGTTTTCCAGCACAAAATTATGTGTTTCAGGAAGATAATTGATTATTGCATATCCCGTTCCATCAGGGTCTTTCGTACGTTTCTGGGTATTTACAATAATATTGTTACGGACAATTGTCGTGTATCCAGTACCTGTAGATGAAAGATCAACAGAGTGATCTACATCCGTATAAGAAGGATACATCTGGATAATAGCTCCATGGTACACCCCGTCAAATACATTATTCTCAATGAGGGTGTTGTGAAAACCACTTGTTACTATACCTCCTACCCAGTCAATACTTGGATTCGTACCAGTGTCATAGAAGATATTGTGATGTATGCGGATATTTTGTGCTTCTTCCTTAGAATAAGAATCCCCGTAACCTATCAGCCATATCCCAGGCCCATACGTATTGTTGATAGTGTTATTATATACCTCTACGTCGTTAACGACACCTGTCGTTTTCTCAATCAGAACCGCGGAACCGCCTGCACTCCAGTGGAAAAAAGAATCTATGGCGTTATCATGGAATTTTACATGATTTGAGTTCATTACTCTAAGCCCACCATTAGTTCTACAGGTTATCGTGTTTCTCCAGGCCTCTATATTCTGACTATCAATGGCAAAAAGACCATCATGCCCTAATTTATACACTTTGTTATTGTAGAATATGATATTGGAGCTCCTCTCTACTTTTAGCCCGTCTCCATGACTATCATGCATGTACATGCCATGAACATCTATATTCTTAGAGTCAATGAAATGGATCATATTGTAGTATCCTTGCCCTCTTTTTCTATCTTCATTCTTGTCATGATTTCCGTCAATTTCAAATCCTTTTATAGTGACTCTATTGATTCCTGTGCTGTCCATTTGTGTTATCATGGGCTTGCTGACTGGCCAGTCTGCGTTGTCTTCAAGTTTAATAACGGCTGTACGATCTCCCTCAAGGATTGTATTGTTTCCAATCAAAATACTGTCCGATATAACGTATGTATTAGGGCCTTTCAAATGAACGGTTGAAAACTGTGGATTCTCTGCGACATATTTTAGAGCTTGATTTATCTCCACCTGATCATCACTCCCATCACACGTGAAATTTCCACTTCCATCGCTAGCTACATATACAGTCTCATTTGACAGTGTAACAGGAGGGTTGGATTGTATGGTATGAAAAATGAATATTCCCACTGCAATCAAGAAAAGGAGAACTCCAATGAAAAGTCCTATTTTTTTCTTGTTTTGCTGTACATACCTAAGATATCTTTCGTTCATTTTACCCCAGCTTTTAATGATAAATCTCAGTCTTGAGGGCCAATTTTTAATAATACATAATAATCTAAATACGCTCTTGTGTTAATAACCACATTTAGGAATTATTATGTTTAAACGTTTCAACAAATTACTTTCAATTAATATAATATTTACTTTAATATCATCCAGTAAATACTCCACGTTTGTATGGGAATAAATCCACTTAAATGTACTGCTTTTGATTACGCCGGATTTCTTATTGATTTTTCTCGACTATCTGGCTTTACAGAAGCTTCTGAGTATGTTTTCGGGTTTTTTATATATTGCATCTCAAAACTCCAATGGAAAAATAACAGAGTCTGTTTTAGACCCGAGAAGATCATGTAATTAAAAAAGAATATAGGTAAAGTTGGGTCGAAGACCAACAAAAAGCAACCTTGAAAAGGTAGGCATAAAGATGAATTATTTGCTCACTGTTCATTTGTTAATTTATAGAATGATCGTATTAACCGGATTCAACAGAAATCCCAGATCAAAGAAATACCAAGGTTTCAAAATGGTAAAGCAATCAGAAGCAAATTACAAAGAGTGAAGCATGGATTTTTGGTGTCCAATTTATTGTTATTAAGACTTAGAGTCCTTTTTTTGGAGAGTAAGATCCAGAACGTTTTCATATACCTCTTTGCCTTCGAGTTTTAGAATCTTTGCCTTTGATCTATCGGTAGTGATTTTCCCATCCTCTTGCATATAGA
>CAZCKG010000445.1:0-2223 GCA_964498825.1 uncultured Methanosarcinales archaeon | reverse complement strand
TATAGTCATGAAATCCCTACGGATATGGAACAAATATGGGTTTTGGGATAGGCTCCAAGTCAACAACATAGATATTTCCTGAAGAATCTATAGCGACATCTTCTGGAGAAGAAAATTGTCCATCACCGCTCCCTTCAGAACCCCACTTTGTTATGAACTCTCCACTACTGTTAAAGACCTGGATACGATTATTGAAAGTATCAGCAACATAAACATTCCCTGATGAATCCAGACAGATGCCTATTGGGAGATAAAGGTCTACATCGCCGCTCCAAGAAGAACCCCACATTGTTATGAATTGTCCGCTGCTGTTGAATTTCTGAATTCGATTATTGCCCGAATCCGCTACATAAACATTACCGGAAGAGTCCAAGGCAATTCCACAATTATTATCGAATTGTCCTTCTTCATTTCCACGAGAACCCCATTTTAGTATAAAATTACCACTGCTGTCAAACTTCTTAATACATCCATGTCCATTGTCACAAACATAAACATTCCCTGAAGAATCGACTGCTGCTCCAATAGGCCATGATAAAATTTCATCTGCTGTTCCAGTAAAGCCAAATTTGCTTATGAATACTCCATCACTGTCAAATTTCTTTATACAATCATTGAAAGTATCAGAGACATAAACATTTCCTGCTGAGTCAGTGGAAACTTGAAAAGGTCTATTAAATTGTTCGTCGCCAGATCCAGAAGACCCCCATTTTGTAATGAAGTTACCATCGCTATCAAACTTCTGAATTCTATTGTCAGAATAGTCAGAAACGTAAACGTTCCCTGACGAATCCAGAGCGATACCACATGGGTAAGAAAAATTTCCATCACTACTGCCATAGGAGCCCCACTTTGTGACATAGGAATAAGTTCCAGCATGTGTAATTGAAATGGTCATCAACAAAATAAAAAACAAAATGCAACAGAATAAGAGTTTATTGGAAATATTAACTCCAAGGCGTTTCATATTAAAATGCTCTCCATTTTTCAATACTTTTTTACATTTTTTCATTCTGTGTAATACAAATAATTTTATGAATGCACAGAACGCGAATTGTCATGTTTAAAACTGGAATCTTTCACAGTTTTATTCCCGAACTTACATTTTACTTTTTTAAAAAAGTAATGAAATTAGATTAATAATATAAATAAAGTTTTTGTAAATGTAATCAATGACAACTCAGTTGTGTTTTTAAATGAAGCAAAAACTATTTTTTAGTTGCTTTCTGGAATCTTCCAGGATATATTTGGTCCGTTCATTTGACTGTAGGAAGCATCTAACCTTTGTATGTATCTTTAGATAGATGTACTAAACAACCCGATCACAATTATCCTAAAAGCTTGAATATTGACACCGTTATGCCAAAACACGACAGAAAAACATAGTAGAGAGGATCTAAAGAGAAGTAAAAACTACATTATTATAAAAAGAGGATGAGTCAAAACAGATCTTGTTAGCTGCAGGGAAGAGATGCCTGCAGCGTAGGTGTTGTAGCTGTTCGAGGGTACTGGATAACCTCTGATATAAAGATAGATAGTACTTAATATATACTTTTTGTATAT
Source organism: uncultured Methanosarcinales archaeon (assembly GCA_964498825.1). Classification (GTDB taxonomy): domain Archaea; phylum Halobacteriota; class Methanosarcinia; order Methanosarcinales; family Methanosarcinaceae; genus Methanosarcina. The sequence continues at coordinate 660 of CAZCKG010000445.1, read as the reverse complement.
ATGCTATATAGCTATATCCTTAGATAAGTAGTATATTTAGTTTGGCAAATTCTCTTGTTCTCCGACTGCGCTAGCCTTTCACAACCATCCCGAAAACCTAAATCTTAACGTCGATTGGCAAATATATCAAATCGGAGAAAAACGCGGTTGAACGGCTATAAAAGAAGCAAAGACTACAGGCTTAAAGTACTCATTTAAATCGTTTTAATTATGGTGTAGACCCTTCAGGGATATATTTGGTCCATTTGTCTACGAGCGATAGCCCTGCCATTGTATGTGGCTTCTATAAGATAACCGCAAAGTAGGAAGAGAAAATGAAGAAACTTAAAGATGACCTTGCTAGACGACAGGAGCAGCTTAATAAGCTGACAGAACGAGTTAGGAGGTATAATAGGGTAAATTATGATAAAAAGAAAGAGAGATAAAAGCAATTTGGTAAATGATGGAATAAAATTAATAGTTCAATGCAAATACGGAGGACTTTGCATTAAGCATCCTAGAACTATGGCAGATGTAATTTGCTTAGGATGCGAGAGAGAAGCAAAAAGGTGAAAATACATATTTAAGAGCTGAATCAAATTTGCACTGACTAACCTTGCTGCAAGAAACTAGTGCCCCGTCAATACTAAAATGTCGTAAAATTTATATTTACTGATTTTC